>JBDTEI010000215.1:0-3314 GCA_039922675.1 Microcoleus sp. | reverse complement strand
GAGGTTCTAACTCCTTCGTGCGGTTCGTGCAGGAAAATACCCGAATTCCAGTGCTGGGACACGCGGACGGAATTTGTCATTTGTACGCAGACAAAGCAGCGGACATTCAGAAAGCCGTAGAGATTTCCGTCGATGCCAAAACTCAGTATCCAGCCGCCTGCAATGCCATTGAAACCTTGTTAGTTCACAAGAATATCGCCCCACTTTTTCTTCCCGCTGTCGCCCAAGCTTTGCAGCAAAAAAAAGTCGAATTGCGGGGAGACGAACCAACTCGCCGCATCTTAGAAAATATTGCCGAAGCGACAGAAACAGATTGGTCTACAGAATACAGCGATTTGATTTTGTCAATCAAAATAGTGGACTCTGTAGAAGCAGCAATTAACCATATCAATACTTACGGTTCCCGACATACAGATGTGATTGTCACCGAAGACAGCGAAGCCGCAGAAACATTTTTAAATCAAGTCGATGCAGCCGGAGTTTATCACAATTGTTCGACTCGATTTGCTGACGGTTTCCGCTACGGTTTCGGTGCAGAAGTGGGGATTAGCACGCAGCAAATGCCGCCTCGCGGGCCTGTTGGTTTAGAGGGTTTGATTACCTATAAGTATCGAGTTGTTGGAGACGGTCATATTGCTGCGAGTTATGTCGGGAAAGATGCTCAGGAATTTACCCATCGGGATTTGTAGAATACAATAGTGCGATCGCACTCGTTACCTCAGAAACCCGGTTTCTCCCTATATTTCTCGTTCCTCGTCGCAAAACTCCTAGAAACCGGGTTTCTACCCCCATATTTAAATCCTGAAACTGTCACTATGTTTTGATGTCAGCATTAAATAATTTAGAACAAGATACTGAATCTTAAGCAAAGTGTGTCTTCTGCTTTATTTATCCTGCAAACAAACGATTGATCGCCCTCACAGCAAAAAAAACTTAGCTACAATAAGCTATACCGTCCCCGCGACTCCTCAACTCGAACAATTTACCGTGGTTTATGTCTAACTCCTCCCCCCTCGCCCCAGGTTCCACCCTCGAAAAACGCTACCGCATCATCCGCGAATTGGGCCGCGGCGGCTTCGGGCGCACTTACCTCGCAGAAGATATCAATCGCTACGGCGAAAACTGCGTGCTCAAAGAATTTTCCCCAGTTGTTCAAAGCCCCAAAGCGGCCGAATTGTTCGATCGCGAAGCGAGTATGCTTTACAATCTCCAACACCCGCAAATCCCGCGCTTTCGAGAACTGCTGCGCACCGATTTGGACGGAAATCCATCTTTATTTTTAGTTCAAGACTACATCCCCGGTCAAACCTACGAAGAAATACTTATATCTCGCCAGCAGCAAGGTAACAATTTTACCGAAGCCGAAGTTACTCAACTGTTATTTCAGATTTTACCCGTTTTAGAATACATTCATTCCCGCAATTTAATTCACCGCGATGTTTCCCCCGACAACATCATCCAGCACGATGCTGACAAATTGCCATTTTTAATTGACTTCGGTTCAGTCAAGCAAATCGCAGCAACCGCCCTATTTCAGTTTAGGGGACAATCGGATACTGCGATCGGCAAACAAGGTTATTCCCCCGCAGAACAAATGCGGCTGGGAAAAGTTACTCCCGCTAGCGATTTGTACGCTTTAGCAGTCACGGCTTTAGTGCTGCTAACCGGTAAAAAGCCTCAGAAATTGTACGATGTTAATAGCAAAACTTGGGATTGGCGATCCTCTTCGAGGGCTTCGCTAACGCACGTCACAGTCAGTCCAAACCTGGGAACTGTGTTAGATAAGATGCTAGCAGAACAACCGGGCGATCGCTACCAATCCGCAAAAGAAGTCCGCGAAGCCCTCAAAGACCCAAAATTATCCCAAATTGGCAGCATCATCTCCCAAATGGTGACGATGAACTTTGTCGGCCGCCCATTCAAACACAGCACTCAAACTGCTACCAACACCAATCCTCCGGTTGTGCAAACCCCTCAAATTGTTAACAGCAACACCAGCAAATTTAAATTAATTCCTTTCAAAATTTTAGCTAGTTTAAGTGTGCTTATATTGCCGGGAATTCTAGCTTTTAGTGCAGTCAAATCTGGTTTTACTATCCCAAAATTACCTGAACTGCCAAAATTTCCCGACCTGCCGCATTCTTCAGATACGTCTTTGGATGCAGAGATCGCGCGTCAAGAAAAGATTGGCAAGCGCCGCAAAAACCTCAATATTGATAAGGATATTTTTTATCAGAAAGTGGATGAATTGTTTTACAATAAATATCCTGAACTAAAAGGTCATAGCTTGACAGATAAGCCAGAAGATGCAGAAATTAGACAAAAATGGTGTCAAGTTGCTGAGGATTTTCTGGACGGGTTGGAGAAGGGAGGGAAGTTTTGATATTTAAGGTAGAATAAGAGCGATCGCACCGCAGAGAGCACAGGGAGCAAAGAGAAGAGAGAAGACAGAGAAATTTCTATGGTTCAATGTAAATTAGTATATGTAGTGCACTTTTAGTTTATTTCACAATGGATTGTATTCAACTTACAGGAATTCGCTGCTACGGCTACACTGGCTATCTGCCAGAGGAGCAAGTGTTGGGGCAGTGGTTTGAAGTGGATGTGACTCTCTGGCTAGATTTATCGGCAGCCGGAAAAAGCGATGATATCGAACATACTCTGGATTACCGAAGTGCAATTACTCTAATTCAACAGCTAGTCAAAAACTCTAAGTTTTTATTGATAGAAAGGCTAGCAGATGCGATCGCCCAAGCGCTTTTAGAACTGGCTTTAGTCGAAAAAGTAAAGCTCCAGCTTTCAAAACCGGCCGCTCCCATCCCCGATTTCGGCGGCAGAATTACTCTCGAAATTACTAGAAGCAAAGACAGTAATTAACTGGTTGCGAGTAAGGATACTGCACCGTATCCAAAGCGTGTCAACTTAAGCTTGAAAACCTTTGTATCTGTCCTTTATCTTCAAGGCCAGATCCCCCTAAATCCCCCTTAATAAGGGGGACTTTGAATGCTTCCAGTTCTCCCCTTATTAAGGGGGGAGCGGGGGGAGCGGGGCCTAATCGTCTACAGCCGTCTGTGAGTACGTTTCTAGCCCCATGCTTAAGCCCAGAAACTTTCCGAAGTGTTGACTAATCACCAATGACTAATGACTAATTACCACTTCAGCAAATTAAACTCTTCCATATCTACGGTATTGCGGTTGCGATAAATCGCCAGCACGATCGCCAAACCGACAGCAGCCTCAGCAGCCGCTACCGTAACAACAAACACCGTAAATACTTGACCTTTAATCTGTACGGGGTCAAGATAGTTGGAAAA
>JBDTEI010000214.1:0-4262 GCA_039922675.1 Microcoleus sp. | reverse complement strand
GTTCCGGGAGTGAGAATGCGGGTAATTTCGCGCTTGACTTGGCGGCCTTCACGGGCGGCGATCGAGGCATCTTCAACTTGGTCGCAAACTACCACAGCATAGCCTTTTTCTACTAACTGAGAAGTGTAGCGATCGAGGGCGTGGTGCGGCACTCCTGTCATCGGCACTCGACCGATTTCTTTGCCGCTTTCTTTGCTAGTGCAAACAAGTTCTAATTCCCGGGAAATCGTCACTGCATCTTGAAAAAAGCACTCAAAGAAATCTCCGACTCGAAATAATAAAAGTGCGTGGGGATACTGTTCTTTCACTTCCACATACCGCTGCATCATCGGCGTCAGCTTGGTGAATTCTAGTAGGCGGTGGTCGGCATTGGGGATGTTGGCTTGACTGGGGTCTGTTGGGGTAGATGCAGTGTAAGGCATAAAAGGCGATCGATAAATTTTTATCTTTAACAACTTTAGCGCAAGCTCGGCTTTTAGCTATAGCTAATGATACAATTTTTGACGATTTATCCTCCTCCAGCAGGGTGCGTGATTCTCAAGATGCGAGCCCAGTTATATGGTTTGTAGTGCGTCCTGGTGTCCGCAGCATAAGAGCGGACACCAGGACGCACTAGGAGTCGCGCGTGCAGTTAATCGAGCGGACACGATAGGAGAGAGCAGTGACTGGCGATCGCCCAAAACAACCTCAGCCATCCCGCAGTTAGCTGTTAAGTGTTAAAAAAATAACGCGAAAGCTTCTGCAATTCAGTCTGACAAGCTATACTTTTTTGTAATTTAAAACAGCCGAAAGATAGATTTACAAATTATACCTCGGATAGAGAGAATATAAATTTTATATGCTTAGAATTAAAATATCCAGCCAAGTGATTTAGCTGCGGAGTAAATTTAAGATTTAGAATCAAAAATCTGGGAGTTAACGAGAGGAGAACCAAATAATGAAAGCTCTTTGCTGGCACGGAGCAAATGACGTGCGAGTTGATAATGTACCCGACCCAAAAATTATCAATCCGCGTGATGCCATAGTTGAAATCACGTCAACAGCAATCTGCGGCTCAGATTTGCACCTCTACAACGGCTTCATCCCGACAATGCAATCGGGGGACATCATGGGCCATGAATTCATGGGGGAAGTAGTCGAACTCGGCAGCGAAGTTAAGAACTTAAAAAAGGGCGATCGCGTTGTGATTCCTTTTACTATTTCTTGCGGTAGTTGCTTTTTTTGCAATCAGGATTTGTGGTCTCTGTGCGATAACTCTAACCCCAATGCGGCCTTGGCTGAAAAAATCTACGGTCATTCGCCAGCGGGACTGTTTGGCTACTCGCATTTAACGGGCGGCTATGCAGGAGGTCAAGCAGAATACGTGCGGGTTCCGTTTGCAGATGTCGGCCCTTTAAAAATTCCCGACGGACTTTCTGACGAACAAGTATTGTTCCTCACTGATATCTTTCCCACCGGTTATATGGCGGCCGAAAACTGCAACATTCAGCCGGGAGATACTGTTGGTATTTGGGGATGCGGCCCAGTCGGACAATTTGCGATCAGAAGCGCGTTTATGTTGGGCGCCGATCGAGTAATTGCGATCGACAGAATACCGGAACGCTTGCAAATGGCGGCCGCGGCTGGGGCTGAAATCATCAACTACGAAGAAATGGACGCCGGGGAAGCCGTCACCGAAATGACGGGCGGACGCGGGCCTGACGCCTGTATCGACGCGGTGGGAATGGAAGCCCACGGTACCGGTCTCGATGCTTTGTATGACAAAGCTAAGCAAGCTGTGCGCTTGGAGAGCGATCGGCCTACCGCGCTGCGACAAGTAATCCTCGCCTGTCGCAAAGGCGGCACAGTGTCAATTCCCGGCGTTTACGGCGGTTTTGTTGACAAAGTGCCCCTGGGCGCAGCTTTCAACAAAGGCTTGACCATGAAAATGGGACAGACGCACGTTCAGCGCTATTTGCAGCCTTTACTCGATCGCGTTCAAAAAGGCGAAATTGACCCGTCATTCGTGATTACGCACCGAATGAAATTGGATGAAGCGCCCCACGCCTACGAGATTTTCAAACAGAAAAAAGACAACTGCATCAAAGTTGTCCTCACACCCTAACTCGCAATTAATTGACAAGGAGAAACTATGCTTTTACAAGAAAAAGAATCCGGCGACTTGGTAGAAATCATCGATATCGAGTCTTTAGTCAGCCCAACCAAGAATAAAGTATCTGGACGGATTCAAGCAGGTGAAGAAGAGCAAGATCCGGCAAATTTTGAGAAGGCTAAATTAGTCTTTCCCTCCGGCGAAGTCCTGCCGCGCTGTTGGATTGAGGAAAATTATAAGACTACTTAATTCAACAATAATTAAGGAGTAAATTCCTTACTGCAAACCTAAAAAAGACTAAAGTCATCACTACGAACATCTGGTTTTTAGTGATGAGTTTAGTCCATAGTTTTTTAATTAATTAGTTCAGAACTGAAGTCGTTAGTCAAAACCATATTTGTGCAATAAGTCTAATCACTAACAGCAAATTACTTATGAAATTACAAGCAGTAATTCTCGATGTTGACGGCACTCTCGTGCTCAGCAATGATGCCCACGCTCAAGCTTGGGTAGAGGCATTTGCTGCTTTCGACTACGACGTGCCGTTTGGGGAAATTCGCCCGTTAATTGGCATGGGCGGCGACAAAATTATACCCAAAATGGTATCGGGACTTTCTGAGGAAGAAGGCGACGGTAAAAAGATTGCACAGAGACGCAAAGAACTGATTATTAACCGCTTTTCATCTACTCTAGATCCTGCACCAGGTTCGCGGGAATTGGTGTTAAAAATGCAGCAAGAAAAACTGCGACTAATTATTGCTACTTCAGCTACCGCCGATGAGCTTTCGGGTTTGCTGAAAGCTGCACGGGTAGACGATTTGCTCGACGAAGCGACAACATCTAGCGATGTGGAAGCTTCTAAACCGGAACCGGATATTGTGGAAGCTGCTTTGAGCAAGTTGCAGGTGGAAGCGAGTCAGGCTGTGATGTTAGCTGATACTCCTTACGATATCGAAGCTGCGAGCAAGTGCGGGGTGCCGGTAATTGCTTTTCGCTGCGGAGGTTTTGATGATGCTTCGCTTGCTGGTGCTGCGGAAATTTACGATGGGCCTGCTGATTTGTTGGCGCATTATCAGGATTCTATTTTAGGGGAAAAGGAATTCTCAGCCAGTTGATCGAATAGAGGCGAGGGCGGGTGGATTGCTTCTATGAAGCGCGGCCCACAATCCATTCTACCTGATGCGCTTCGGTGCGATCGGGAATATCCAGGCGATCGGCTAATTTGTGAATTACCGCTTCTGGTACTGCTGCTGTGCGCGATCGATTCCGCCGCCATACTTCCTCCAAGGGACCTTCGAGGTAAACAATCCGAATGCGCGCTTTGTAAGCAGCAAACAAATCAATTAATTGCTGCCGCATTTGTTTGCTTGTATTAGTGGCATTCCACACAAAAGAAGTTCCCGATCGCAAATATTCCTTAGCTCTTTGTTTGGCTGTATCTACCACAACACTTTGATTTTTCTGTGGCGATACATCCATCTCCAATCTCAGCGCATCTAAGGAAATCACAGGCCAATCTGGCAAGTTTTCTTCAATCCAATAATCTTTGCCACTTCCCGGCAATCCCGACATCAAAACAACTTCGCATTTGGTATCGTCAAACATTTCAGCATCTGGGTTGCCGTTATCTTTGCGGAAGTAGATAAATCGGCTGTGTGCTGATGGGAATTGTCGGGGAGAATCCAAGCAATTATTTTCTTGACAAAACTCGCGAAATAGTTCTATTTTATCGAGCAATTCCTGTCTGTCGCCGCACTCTCGCCCGCGCACGTCTGCTTCGGCTAAAAGTGCGAGGAAATCGCACCGGACAACTTGACTGGCTTTAATTACAGACTGCTGGGGGTTGGGTTTTTCGAGCAGCCAGATGGGTAAACTACCGAATTGGACGATCGCACAAACAGTCTCGCGAATGCTAAACTGGACTGGCGGGTCAAATTGAGATAAAATTTGTCTCACCATTCTCGCACCTTGGCGGGCGTGACCTTTTGAGCTAATTCTGCCATCTGCTTCTATCTTGGTAAAACCCGGTTTTGCGACATCGTGCAGCAAAGCAGCAGCAAAAAGTATTGAACGTTCTTGCAGGGGAAGCTGCCGCCAATTCGGAGAAGAAATTAAGGCTTCGCAGACCTTTTTGGTGTGAATTAAAACATCTCCCTCAGCGTGATAAATC
>JBDTEI010000213.1:0-3089 GCA_039922675.1 Microcoleus sp. | reverse complement strand
TTTGTCACCCAAGGAAAATTACCAAGTACCAACACCTGATGATTAAATTGCTTGATTAATGATGTCCAGTCAAACTCAAAAAAATCTCCCTGCTTAACCTCACATCTGTCATCCTGTAACAATTCATGCTTGGCTCGTAATTCTATTAAATAACTTTGATTGATTTCAACGCCGATAATCTTGTTGGCGGATGGAAAGTAATTTGCAGCAGCTTGAATGAAATTACCTATGCCGCAAGTTGGCTCAATGATAATTTTGGGGTTAATATCAAGTTCTATTAATTTTCTACACACCATCTCAGCTAATTCTGGGGGTGTTTGAAAATCCCCGTATTCTAGTTTTGTTTTGCGAACTGTGGAAATCATGGGGTAAAAAAGAATCTATATGGCTATGATATTGCGATCGCACTTACAAATGTTTATAATATGACAAGTACGTAAGTCACGAACAAAATCTGGTGTAGTTTGGAAAAAAAGGCTCAAATGCGTGTTATTAGCCGAAAAATTCTGCGAGATTTCTGTGAAAGCCATGCAGATTCCTGTGAGGCACTTTATGAGTGGTATTGAGTGTCAAGTAAAGCTGAATGGCAGAACTTAATTGATGTTCAGCAGACTTATCCAAAAGCTGAGGCAGTCGGTAATTTTACCGTATTTAATATAAAAGGAAATCGATATCGGCTGATAGTCGATCTGGTTTACGTTTCTCAAAGAATCTACATCAAATATGTTTTGACTCACGCTGAGTATGATAAGGATGAGTGGAAAAATGATCCGTACTTTTGATGCACAATCTTATACAGATTTACTGGTTCGGTATCTACCAAAACCGATCGCAAATGAAGCAGAAAACGATCGCGCGATCGCTCTCGCTAGCGAACTGGAACACCGCCCCGTGCGGTCGCCGGAGGAAGAGCTATTTCTGGAGCTTTTGATAACGTTGATTGAAAAATTTGAATCCCAGAATTATCCTATTCCTGCGGGCGATGCTGCTTCAATGTTGCGACATTTAATGGATGCAAGAGATTTGGAAAAGTCGGATTTGATTCCAATTCTAGGAACGGAAACAGCGGTTGAGGAAATTATTGTTAATCGCAGAGGAATCGCAATAGATGAAGCCAGAAAACTCGCCGATTTTTTCGGAGTTGATATTAGTTTGTTTCTGGAAGTGCGATCGCACCCTGTCTAACCGCAAAAGTAAGCGAAAAAGCCCGCAAGTTGTTGTGCCGCTTATGCTGTAACCATTTCGGGTTTGATATCGGGTGATGCTGGTTCAAAGTACAACACCATGATTTGCTCTCTTTGCAGCCCGACAGACTCATAAGTACGTCCGTTGCGATCGCTAAATTCAACCTCAAACGCTGCACCATCAGCCAACAGTTCAACCACAGTCCCTACTTGTCCGCGCCACAGGTTGTATTCAGGAATGTCAACTGTCAAGGCAACGACATCTAGTAATTTAATTGTATTTTTTGCCACTCTTATTACCTCCAGACATTACAGAGGATAGCAGGTTGTTAATCTCGGAATCAGCGATCGCTTTAACCGTGGAGTCGTGCAGATGCAAGTATCTCTCCAATCAGCACTAAAATCTCAATCGAAATTAATTTTTTGCCATAAATCGGCTGGAGCAAACCTAGAAAGATGACCAACATTCGTTGTTGCGATTACAACATCCACAACATCAAGAGTCATCGCCTGTGCTGCCAAAATCATATCGCTGTCAATCGTCTTATCACCTGCTGTCGGTTGTCCTTGCTGACGAGCTTGTGCCCAAAACATCGCAGCTTGTCGCATAGCAGCAGTTGTAATGGGTAAATACTCCACCGAGTTGGTTAATTCATCTAATCGAGCAATACCCCTTACCTTGTTGGCCCGCAGCAATTCTCGGCGAACTTCATAATCGGCTATTTCCGGAATAATCACTCGAATATTGGATGTAATAAGCGTTTACAACCAGCGAGTACAAAGGGTGCTTTCAGGAGATAGCTTTGGATTCGTAACTAAACCAATTGGCCCTGCATCTAGAAAAACGACTCTGCTCACCAAGTTACACCTTTTAATTCAATAGGAAATAGCTGGCGTTCAGATAAACGATCTTCGTCAAGAGCATGAATCAGATACTCACCTGTTTCTTGCTGCTCTTCGCCATCTTCTTCATCCATCCAAGACTGAAGCAGATTAACCAATTTTGTCTGCTTTTGTTTTAGCATAATATGTTCTATCAGCAGTTGCAGAGTGTATGCTTCTGTCGAAAGCCCTTGCTCTTGAGCTCTTTGTGTTAAGTATTGCTCTATTTCTCGTGTCAGAGTGAGGGTGAGTGTCATAGGTCTTTTTATAGCGATACTTTTATATTTTACAACCTACTAGGCTAAACTGGCGATCGAACGCTTGGGAGCATTGACGTAAAAACTTCGATCGGTTTCAATTATTCGAGCGATCGCTATCATTAATGAGTTTGCGACTTGGGTTTGAGGTCATGCGGAGGTATTAGCATTCTTAGACTAAGAAGAACACAAAACATCGCCCTACAGCAAGAGATTAAAAAACAAAGGGCGAGTTCCACATAAAACTCAACTTTAAAAGTCAATTTTTATGATCAAACCCGCCCTCGTAAAACACCCTTAATAAGCGTCTTGCAGCTCGTAGAAATCAGGGGAAATGTAATCTTTCCGCAGCGGCCAGCCTACCCAATCTTCGTTCATCAAAATCCGTTTCAGATTCGGATGTCCTTCGTAGACAATGCCGTACATATCGTAGGATTCCCGCTCTTGGAAATCTGCCGCTTTCCAAATCCAGTACACTGATGGTACTCTCGGATCTTCGCGGGGGATGAATACCTTGACGCGGACTTCTTCGGGATGGGAAGCGTTATCTGTCAGCTTGGCTAAGTGGTAGACGCTGACTAAATCTTCTCCGGGGCCTTGGTCGTAGGCGCACTGGCACTGCATATAATTGAAGCCGTAGGCATACAGTGCTGTTGACATCGGAATTAGGAATTCTCGATCGACCTTTAGTATCTCCACACCCAAATTATCGGCCGCCAAAGCTTCGTGTTCAAAGCCATTTTGAGTCAGCCACTGAGAAACCTTC
>JBDTEI010000212.1:0-2933 GCA_039922675.1 Microcoleus sp. | reverse complement strand
CCAGAGATTGTAATGGTTTGTGAAATTCAACGTCAAATTCCGCCCCTATCCCCTCCAATATGCTATGTGAGTGCCACTCTCAACTTCGGAGTTCAAATTGCAGGGGAGAGTATTTCTGCTACATAAGATTTATCTAAACCGAACCCAAGTAAAAGGTACGCCCCATTTGGTAGCAAAAGGGAGCGTAATCGACGTGTCGCTTCATCAATGTAGGTTCAAATTATTCAGTTTGAGTTCTAGCATGAGCGCGATTGATTCAGAAGAGCCTTCTTCTGATACTGATTTTACCAATCACACACCGCTTTGACATCAGCGCCGGGGCTATTTAGTTTTCATTTTATCTTCATTTTTTGCAGAATCTGCTCTCCGCGCCTAGCAGAAACTTGCGGCCAAGTCAACTCCAAAGCTCGCTGGCGGGCGGCGGCTCCCATCTTAGCCCGCAAATCAGGAGAATTAGATAATTTTCGCAGTCCCTCCACCCAGGCGTCAGTATCGTAGGGTTCAAGAATTATGCCGTCAATGCCATCACGCACAATACCGCCTCCTCCCATCGGCGAAGCAAGAATGGGCAAACCATGACCCATTGCCTCATAGATGACGAGTGCGCTACCTTCCTCAAGACTGGGAAAGGCAAAAAAGTCAGCTTCGCGATAGGCAGAACTGTAGTCGAAAGCATAATCAAAGTGAACTACATCAGGACGTTTCAGCCAATGACTGCAAGTTTGAGCGATCGCAGGCTCGATCGAGCCAAAAATTGTCAGCGTTCCCTTAATCCCAGCTAGCTCCCAAGCCCGCAACAGCAGATGAACCCCTTTGCGGACGCAGACAGAACCCAAGAAAAGGACGTTAACTTCATCCTTGGGCGGTTTCTGGAATTGATAATTGGGGAAACGCTGAGGCGACCAACCTTCTGTCGTTAAAAGCAGTTTCTCTTCAGGAACTCCGGCTGCTTGAAACGATTTTGCTACGATCGGACTAGGACAAAACAGAAAATCAATTACCTTGAGTTGTTCCTTTTCATCCTGAATACTTTCTGGAGTAATGCTGTGTTGAGGTTCCAATCCCAAGCGAGAGTAAGCATCGTCAAGGATTCTCTTAGCTTGGCTTTGATAACTATTAACTCGCTCCGCAAAAATCGGCTTGCTGTGCTTGTTAACGCTCTTGAAAGTATCAAATGAGATACCGGGCCATAAGTACGCCACATCAAAATCTTTGAGATCTTTGAGAAAACGCTTCTCTGTCTTGATTATGGGAAGACTAGGGCTGCGGTAATATAGTTTTGCCAGAAATGACGGAATTGCTTCAACTACATTGGGGCCACGACACTCGCGATCGCAACTCGGGACAACCATACGAGCCTTCAGCTCAGGGCCTTGCCATTCTTTGCACACTGAAAAAAATACGTCGCTGATTCCTCGGTTAGTGGAATGTATTGGGAATAAGGCAGTCAATTTTAACATATAGCGGTTTTTGGGTTTCTGGAGGTATGTAATTAGATTAGGACTTACGCACGAGTGGCTAGAAACCGGGTTGCTTTACGAAAATCCTTCGCAGGCAGCCCGCAGATTAGGTAAAAAACCCGGTTTCTTTGATCGGAAATGCGTAAGTCATGTAGATTGAAAAGCTTGACAATACAGGGTTTCTGCGTACCTCATGTTGTTGATAAAGGCTATAACACAATACGGTAGGTTTAACGCTCTAAGACGAATTTAATCTCACGAATTTACGGGAGATACAGGCATCTTTCAGAAGCTAGATTGTTCTGATCTGTATTGGGCTATAACATGAATCTTCAAAATTACTCAACGGCGTCAGGATAATTAAGTAGGTCAACCTAATTAAACGTAAACAGCAATATCCCTGTTTTGCTCTCCTTTAAAGGTGATGAGTCAGCCTGATTAATATTAAAATTATTGCCCTATAAGGCTTTCAGATAAATTCTTCGACAAAGCTATCAGGGCGTTGCTTAATCAGGGTATGAAATAAATAATTTTAAAATCCAGAAGCTTTGTAGACGCTGGTTTTTATGAATTGCATATTTAGCCTTTCATACCGTAAATCAGCAATGCCGCTATCAGTAGCCCCCCTTTTTTACCAAAAGTCCAAGAGATCCCGCTGTCTTATCCCCGACTTTTTTAAGTGCTGGGGGGAGCTGGGTATTCGGTTGTTTTAGGTAGGTTTAGATACCAATTACCAATTACCAAGAAAGCTAATCATTTCGATGCAACCTGATTTGAGATTAGGAGTCAATAATCAGGAGTAGGATGATTAACTCTGAAGGGTCGAAGCAATCATCCTATTTCAGGAATTTAGCCTGCTGTTGCCAGAATATAATTCTGAGTTTTGCCCAAAGCCAAACATTTTTTAACCCCAGCAATTACATCTTCAACATCTGCATCTGTTAATTTAGCTGAAATCGGCAAGCTAACTGTATGCCGCCCAATGTAGCTAGCATTCGGATAGTCTTCGGTTTGCCATCCAAACATTTCTTGATAGACAGGATGTTCCGGCATACTCATGTAATGTACGCCGACACCGATATTTTCAGCATTAATAGCGTTGAGAAACTCGTCGCGGCTGATTCCTGTTTTCGCTTCATCTACCAAAATAGTGTACAGGTGATAAGCGTGAATTGTGTCGGGTTCCGGGTTCGCGGGCAAAGTAATCGGCAGATCCGCAAATGCTTCGTTGTAGCGCTGCCAAATTTGCTCCCGGCGCTGCCAATAAGGGGTGACTCGTTTTAATTGATGAATGCCGATCGCAGCTTGCAGATCCATCATATTGTATTTAAAGCCGACTTCCACCACTTCGTAGTGCTTGTAACCCGAGTCGCTGAAGCGCTTCCAAGCATCTTTGCTCATACCGTGCAGCGCTAAAATGTTGAGCCTGTCGGTATCTTCTTGACTCTTGACGATAATCATTCCTCCTTCGCC
>JBDTEI010000211.1:0-6850 GCA_039922675.1 Microcoleus sp. | reverse complement strand
CGCGCTCGGGGACAGCACTACTTGATAATTCCAATCTAACCGTATTTGATATTACTCCGAAATATCTCCCTCAATATCCTGAAGTGGCAACTTTTCCCCGACTTTTAACTCTTCTCTAGTTTGTTCGATAATTTCCAGTAACTCTGGATTGGCGATGGATGATACTAACTGGGAATCCGCAGCAGCCAAAGCAGCGCGCAACTTGGGCGAAGTGAGTGTAGGATATTTCTCTAACACCTGTTGTTCTGTCCATCCCGCCGCAAAGAGTCCCAGCAAAAATTCTACAGACAATCGAGTTTCTGGCGTTTCGGGTTGACTTGTTGAAGTTTTCGGCTTGGGATGAATGAGCTTTCGCCAGTCCATTTTTTTACTTAAATGATTTGGGAATATTTTGCCGATTATACTGCATTTGGGCACAGTATAAATACGGGCATCGTTGCCTGAATCTGTAACAGTATCAGCGCAGGTGGGACGATTTGAGACGTGAGATTGAAGAATTTAAGAATTGGGGATGGCTGATGACACTCAGGGTTTGCGGCTTCCCTAGGTGGCATTTTTTAACGGGCATTATTTCCAGATTTTGCGGTTAAATTGTTATTGCGATCGCACTGTGGCACTTTCTTATAGACTAGAGTAGTAGGGTGGCAACAGGGCGATCGCCCTTTTTGATTTTGTCCGTTTCAATACCAAATCGCGTTAGCGAACCCCTCGAAGAGGATCAGACGCTTACTCACTGTGCAACCACAGTACAACTACTTTAACTTCTTAAAACTATGGGAAAAAAGTCGAAAGCCAAAAAATCCCAGGTCAAAAAATCCACTTTGCTCTGCCAGCGACTGCAAGAAGCTCTCGATCGAGGCTGTAAAGTTTGGATTAAAACAAACAATAGCAGTTTCGGTGGCATCCCGATTAATTTATTCGGGGAGTTTGCGGAACTTTTGGTGATAGTTCCACCTAACGAACATGGGGAAAATACCGATGCTTACGGACAAGTTACGTGGTTGATTCGACTTTCTGATATTATTGCACTTGCTTATCCTACTGAATACTGGTCTAAAGATAGATTAGAAAGTTTGCTGCCACCTGATGCAGTTACTTATGAAGTAGGAGATTAGCTGGATAAAGTGCTGGTGGCGCACCTTACTTTAACCGTGGTTGTATCCAGTTTTAAAAAATAGAAAATAGTCAATTTTTTTCTGAATAATTGACTATTTTTTCAGCTTATTTACGAGCCAAAAGATACACCGAGCCGACTAATTTTTGCTCTGTTCAATTACTTGTTGCAAGCTGAAAGCTTTATTTTACAGTTGCCTCCTTCCAGTTCACTGCAAGCAGCGAGAGCTTGAGCTTCTGCTGATGCTTTATCGTCGCCCCAGCCCGCACCGGCTCCTCCTTTGCCTACTGAGATCGCTCCACAGTTATTGGTATTAGAGGTCAGCGGTGCGCAATCGTTAGCCCCGCCACTTTGTTGATTGCACGCGGCTACTGCTGCGTCTAGTGCTTCTTTCTCTGTAGCATGATCCCAACTAATACCCGTGGCGTCAGAAGTCGGAGAATAAGCAGTAGCTCCATGAGTGTTCTGAGCTTGAGCAACCTGGGCAGATCCAAAAATAGGAAGTGTCAGAGCTGTCACTATTACTACTAACTTAAAACAGAATTTTTGCACCATATTTACTTAATATTTTTACAAGGTTAACTTTGAATACTTGCTCAATATTATATTACGATATTTGTTGATGTCAACAGTATTCATAAATATTTATATTGGCTTAATTTAAAATGTAGTTATGTAAAAAAAAGTAAGATTACGGAGGTCAATTCAATAGTAGATGTCCGCAAAATTATCAGCCAACTCGCGGTCAAAGAAGGGCAACTGCTCGATACCAAATTTTTAGTGCCCTGCGTTCGGGGGGCAGTGTGCGTACAAGGATAGGTGGCATGATTTATACTTTTCAACCCTCACCGCGCAAGTTTGAAGGATGGGCTATTTTGGGGCCGATAAATGAGAAAATTGCTGCCGTGATTGATGAGCCAAGTTTGTCGCAAGTCGCAGAGTATTTGCAACTGCTTGTACCCATTCGCTTGCAACTAGCTCACGTGCTGCAATGGCAAAATTCGCTGGCTTATCCTGTTAACCAGTCTGATGTTAAACAGCGCACGGGTGTTGCTAAACCCGTACCGGAAATGCGAACTGTTTATGAATTGGTGACTAGAAATATTAGACCTCTTGCAAAAATCCGAAAATACCCTGAAACCATCTGCGTCAATCGGTGTTGCATCTGCCCGATATCTGCGGTTGCTCTATGACTCGAAGATTTTTGCAAGAGGTCTATTAAAGATTTCGCTCCGAAAGTGCGCGACGAACAGCGCTTGCAACAGGCGTTGAAGATGGGCGGCGGTGAATTGCGGGATTTTGAGGATCGCGCTGATTATTGGCTGGTTGAATGGACTAGCGGGAGTGGAGAACATCATAGTTCTGCGATCGCCAAAAAAGACTTGAGTGTGATGAGTGCGGGCATTTGTCTCAGCGGATTGGACAAATATTTCGACTTGCAGTCATTAGTCGGAGTAGTCGAAAATCCATAAAAATCATCAATCCTGTCAACTGTCAACTGTCAACTGTTAATGTGTGCGGCGCGGGGGCTTTGGGTGCGAATATTGTAGAGAGTCTGGCGCGATCGGGATTTTGCCAGTTAAGAGTCATCGATCGCGATCGCATCGAAGAGCGCAACCTTTCCACTCAACCCTATTATCGATCGGACATCGGCACATTCAAAGCCAAAATTCTCGCCAACAACCTATACCGGGCTTTATCCGTCAGCATTGAAGCGCACTCAAAAGAATTGACGCCCGCAAATGCCGATCGGCTGCTTGCCAACAGCGCCCTGGCGATCGATACTTTTGATAATAGGGCGGCAAGCAGTCAAAGATTACTGTGCGAGAGTCTCCATTCCCTGCTTGCACGTCGGATTAGCCGCCGATTACTCCGAAATAATTTGGAACCAACACTATTGGGTTCCTTCAGCGGCGAATGATGACGTTTGCGATTACCCCCTGGCGATAAACTTGGTAATGCTGACACTTGCTGTTGCCTACGAAGTAATTGTTACTTTTGCTGCTACCCGAGAGCAACAAAATTTAACTTGCACGATCAAAGATTTTGCAGTAAAGCCACTTATATTGTAGAATGTCTGTTGATTGTTGCCAGAAACCCGGTCAATCGAGATTGGACGCCTCCATCCCAGACACCCGGTTTCTCACTTTCAAACAATCGTCAGTCGATTTGAGATTTGAGATTTGAGATTGACTTGCAGCGCCGTGAATCTGGGAGCTTGAACAGCAGTCTAAAATTTTCCGATCGTCCACAACTTGAGTCGGCGGCTAGTACCCGTTTGTTGCGGGTCAAACTTGCAGAAAACGCTTGATAAAATTAACAGGGAAAGTATGGTTGGATCGCAGACTTTTTATTATCTACTAGCAGTTCTCGGCCTATTAGTTTTGAGTGGCGCCAATGCAGCCAATTATTATTCAGGCGGCGAAGTTTGCCCCACTAATGATTGCCACGAACCAGAAGTTAGATTCCATAAAAGGATTTTAAAATACGGATCGAGAGGGGAAGATGTGAGGAAACTGCAAAAGTTGTTAAACGCGCGGGGTTTGTGCCCAGAACCGATCGCACTTGATGGCGTGTTCGGCCCGACAACCCTACATGCAGTCAAGAAATTTCAGCGACAAGCCGACATTCCTGTAGACGGAATTGTGGGAGGCAAAACTTGGGACAGACTGTTTGCTGGTTCCTAACTATAAGCACCGGACAACAAACGCTTCTCAGTCCTCATTGCTAATCATTAATCGCTGCGGTTTGTAGTTGTGCATCAAGCACATTTTGTGCAACTACAGACACATAAATTGCCATCAAAAATCAGTCGGATACTAGATTGCTAATGAATAACAATGTGAAAAACAGGCACTGCGATTGCTCTCCCGCAGCGCCATGACAAAAAACGTTAAGTGAACTGTATTGAGCTATAAAAAACTTATAAAAAAGTTATTTTACCTGATACGATTTTGGCTCTAAAAAAGCTATCGCCCAATTCTCAGCCGCGATACTGCACCCGATAAATGCGGTTGTTCGCTTCCTCAGTAAACAGCAAACTCCCGTCAGGTAAAACCAGCAAACCAACAGGTCGCCCCCAAGTTTTCGGACCAGACGGATCTGTGAGAAAACCAGTCAGAAAATCCTCATAATAACCTTCAGCGCGTCCGCTGGCGGCATTAAAAGGCACAAACACAATTTTATAACCAGTTCCAGCGTTCCGATTCCAACTGCCGCGAAACGCCACAAACGCCCCGTTCAGAAATTTTTTGGGGAAAGTTTTGCCATCGTAAAATTGAAGTCCCAAAGCCGCCGAATGCGCCTGAAACAGCACATCCGGCATCAATGTTTTAGCTGCTAAATCGGGTCGATCGCTATTGCCGTTTCGGGCGTGGCGCGGGTCGAGCAAATTCGGCTTAAAATAAGCGTAAGGCCAGCCGTAAAAATCGCCTTGACGAATTCTGGTCAAGTAATCCGGCACCAAATCATCTCCCAAACCGTCGCGTTCGTTGACTGTTGCGTAGAGTTGATTGGTTTTCGGGTGAAAATCCAATCCCACCGGATTTCGCAAACCGGAAGCAAATGTTTGCTGGTTTGTACCGTCCAAATTCATCACTTGAACAGACGCCCTCGGTAGCGGTTCAGCATCGTCATTAGACTGGGAACCAACTGATACAAAAAGCTGGCGGTTATTCGGGGAAACGACAACATTTCGCGTCCAGTGTTGATTGTAGCCGCCGCCCGGTAAATCGGCAATTTTTTCACCAGTACCTGTTAATTGTTCCTGCCCTTTTGTGTAGGGAAATCGGCGGACTTCATCGGTATTTCCGAGGAAAAAATAGCGATCGGCAAAAGCCATGCCAAAGGGAATATTTAACCGGTTTTGAGCGCTAGCAAAAGTCTTGCGAACCTCAGCAACGCCATCGCCGTTGGCATCCCGCAGCAGGGTAATCCGATTCTGGCGCGTTTCTGTTACCAAAACATCCCCTGTGGGCGTCAAAGCCAGCCATCGGGGAGCGTCTAAATTGTCAGCAAAAACGTTGACGACAAAGCCAGGAGGCACTCGCAGCACTGGCGATGGGGGAATCGGTACTACTTGAGGAGGTTTCGAGGCGCTTTGGCTGGCAAAAGGCTGCGGCAAAGCAGTTGCAACAATGCGGATTGGCTGTGGCGAAAGCGGTTTGGTCGGTACAATTTGAGTTGTGCCAACATTTGTCAGCGGTGCAAGGGAGGGAATTTGCGACAGCGGACTGGGTGCGCTTACAGAAGTTACTGTGGCATCTGTAGCTCGATCGCACGAAACCAGCGGTAACAGCAGAATTAGCAGCAAGAAACGCAGGTAATACATAGCAGCGATTTCTCAACAATTGCTGGACAATTATCTTATTGTAACTGCTCTTAAAAAGCGAAGCCACCGCGCGCGGTGGCTTAATTCCGTTTACAACGGTAACTCTACCAAAGTCCTCTCACAGGAGCTGGACGGGGAGCCGGAATCGGACGGGGAGCCGGAATCGGAGCCGGAGCCGGACGGGGAATCGGACGTGGAGCAGGAGCCGGACGCGGTGGCGGTTCTGGGGCCGGACGCGGTGCTGGGGTTGCGGGACGAACAACCGTTGTAGAGACCACCTTATAATTGGAGATCACGATGAACTTTTCCACCTGATCTCCGGCTAGGTAGGCTCGGACTTTCATTCCCGGTACGAGGCCAGTAATTCTCAAGACACATCTTTGAATCCTGAGAGTCCTGTATGACCCGCTTTCTGGGCTAATTGTTACTACGTCGCCGACAATACTTTTGACAAAACCCGTAAAAATTTGAGTGTTTGTGGTGGTGATGGTCTGCGTTTGGGCTATTTCAGTTGCAGGGTTAGCCATCGCAGGATGCACTGAGACCGCCGAAATGAGCACCGACAGGGTTGCACCTGTCAATAATTTGATGTTCTGAAGACGCATTGAAACCTCACATTAACTGCTATTCAGGGTCGGGTTTGCTTCCGCTGCGCGAAAATCCCAACCTCTTGACCTCATCCAGTTTAATCCCCGGAGTAGGAAATTTTGGACAATCTTAAAAAAAAATTATCGAATAGGTATTGAAAGACATAATTTTACATCATAAGTTCCCCAGTTACAACAAGTTCAGTGCTTCGCATCTCTCTCTGTGCAGGCGTGATATATTGAGTTTGTTCGATCGACTGTTGCCGTTTTTTTGCGCCCACCTAACTGTTGCTGCACGACCGGAACACTATGCCAAAAGACAGATTGTGCTTTCCCGATGCAACTGCCTCATAGTTTCAATTCTCGATCGCCAGCTTGCCACAGCTAAAAAATCAAATTAGTCGGAGGTAAAATTCAATCATTTTCTGGCAGGATTTACGCATCAACTGGGTTAGTTCGCGAAAATCTCTCACAGAGTGCGATCGATCCCAGTATAAAAACAGAGTTGTTTTGATATTAGTGCGTAAGTTTTGTGTTGAGTTATATTAAATACGGTAACACCAAAATAATCTTCAAGTGCGAGCATCCAGATCGCGCATCCGAAACCAAATTACAAGTTATCCGTTGTGAACTTTCAACTAAAAACGGCACAATATTGATAGTCAAAAAGCCATCTCAAAATTTGTCAATTCTGGTGCAGTTCTCGGATAATTAGATAGGAACTTTGTAGGAACTGCTGATGAGGAGTTTAGCGAACAAAAAAATGGTGAACAGCAAATTTTTATTTAACAAGCTAATTGCGTTGAGTTTGAGTGTAGC
>JBDTEI010000210.1:0-5033 GCA_039922675.1 Microcoleus sp. | reverse complement strand
CTGTTAACCGCTGACAGTCACCTGTGATTAGCAATTAGCGATAAACTAAGAATTAATCACAGGTGACTGTTGATAACTAAGAAATAAATAGTTACAAATCACAGATATGAATATTGCCGTCATAGGTCTCAGCCACAAAACAGCGCCGGTTGAAGTTCGCGAAAAACTCAGCATTCCAGAACAGAAGATTGAAGCGGCGATCGCCCAATTGCGCGGCTACCCCCACATTCAAGAAGTTGCCATCCTCAGCACTTGCAACCGTTTAGAAATTTATATCGTTACCAGCGAGTCAGAGCCTGGGGTGCGAGAGGTGATGCAGTTCCTTTCGGAATGCAGTAAACTTCCTTTGCAGTCTTTGCGCCCTCACCTGTTCATTTTGCTGCACGAAGATGCGGTGATGCACTTGATGCGAGTCTCTTCTGGCCTCGACAGTTTGGTGCTGGGAGAAGGACAAATTTTGGCTCAGGTGAAACAAACTCACAAACTCGCCCAGCAGTACAAAGGTGTCGGCAGAATTTTAGAACGTTTGTTCAAGCAAGCTCTTACAGCCGGGAAGCGAGTTCGCACGGAAACTAGCATTGGTACTGGTGCAGTTTCGATTTCTTCGGCGGCGGCAGAATTAGCTCACGTGAAAGGTCAACATTTAGCAACCAGCCGGATTGCGATTATCGGTGCTGGTAAAATGTCGCGCTTGTTGGTGCAGCATTTGCTGTCGAAAGGAGCGAGTCATATCGCGATCGTCAATCGATCGATGCGCGGCGCTGAGGAATTGGCCGGTTTGTTTAAAGATGCTACATTGCACTTGCATTTGCTCTCGGACATGATGCAGGTAATTGCGGATTCTGACTTGGTGTTTACCAGTACAGCCGCTACAGATCCGCTGTTAAATAAAGCTAAATTAGAAGCTGTCTTACAACCCGATCGCCCTTTGATGTTGGTGGATATTTCTGTGCCGCGCAACGTTGACTCGGATGCGAAGGAACTCGCTAACGTGAAGTCGTTTAATGTGGACGACTTGAAAGCAGTGGTAGCTCAAAATCACGAAAGCCGCCGCAAAATGGCAATGGAAGCTGAGGGCTTGCTGGAACAGGAAGTAGAGGCTTTTGATGTCTGGTGGCGCAGTCTAGAAACAGTGCCTACTATTAGCTGTTTGCGGGATAAGATCGAATTGATTCGGGAACAAGAGTTAGAAAAAGCTTTATCGCGTCTAGGTTCCGAGTTTTCGGAGAAACATCAAGATGTGATTGAATCTTTAACAAGAGGGATTGTAAATAAGATTTTGCACGATCCGATGGTGCAATTGCGCGCGCAGCAGGATATTGAGGCGCGCAGACAAGCAATGCAAACTTTGCAAACGCTGTTTAATTTGGATGTGGATGTCAATCAGCAGTACAGTTGACAGTTGACAGTTGACAGTTGACAGTTAATAGTTGACAGTTGATAGTAGACAGTTGATAGTAGTCATTAGTTATTGGTGATGTTTTGCATTACTTGTTACCAGGCTCTGCCTAGTAACGCAGATCCGGAGGCTCTGCCTCCATTTTTGGATGAGGCAGAGCCTCTGGATATCGGTTCCCACCCAGAGCCCTGGAACCAGTTTAAATGACTAATGACTAACAACTAATGACTAATGACTAAGCTGTTAGTCATTTAAATTTCTTGCCTGAACCCCTTACAGTATGGGGTATAGACCACAAATAATGCAGTTTAAATGTGGAACAGCTTAACAACTAATGACTAATGACTATTAAGCGAATTTTTCAATTAATTTTACTGCTTGTAGGGGTGTGGTTAGTTTTTGAGTTTTCCTCCCGGATTGCGGCAGAAATTCTCTGGTTTCAGGAAGTTGGATATCTTCAGGTTTTTCTGTTAAGGCTGAAAACTCAAGGGTTGCTGGGGACGATCGCACTTTCTGCTTCTTCTGCCTTTTTGCTGGGAAATTTGGCTTTAGCCTATCGCCTGCAACATCCCGCAGAGGGCACAAAATCAGCGGTTGCGGGGGCGCTATTCGCTTCAGTCAGGGCGAACAAAATAGGGCAGAATTACCAATTACCTGCTGCTAAATCTCAAATTACCTTTTCCTGGCTGCTGTTGGCGGTATTGGGATTGAGTTCGATCGCCATTTTGACGGTAATTCAGTGCGGGGTGTTAGCGGCAGACAGCCTCACCTATTTCGGTATAGCTGCGAATTTGCCTGTACCCTTGGGAATTGAATCAACTCAGCAAGTAGTGGTGCAGCTACTTTCTCGCTGGTGGCAGTTGGGCTTGCTACTGGGGACAATATTGGCTGTGGCAATTAAGCCGGATTTTTTGCTGCGGGCGATCGCCCTTTTGCTCAGTTTGGCGATCGGGCTGATTGCCACCAGTCGCTGGACAAAAGTTTTACACTATTTCCACCCTATTAATTTTAATACAACCGACCCTCTTTTTAATCAAAATATTAGCTTTTATGTATTTATTTTACCAATCTTAGAATTGCTAGCCTTCGGGCTGACAGTTGTATTTTTGTACGGTTTAGTATCTTGCGCTTTAACGTATTTACTGTCGGGAAATAGCCTGAGTCAGGGCATATTTTTGGGATTTTCGCGATCGCAACAGCGGCACTTATACGGCTTGGGAGCAGCTTTCATGCTAGCAGTCGCACTCTTGTACTGGCTGAGGCGCTACGCATTGCTGTACTGGCGCGGAGACGTTACTTATGGGGCGAATTATGCTGATGTGACAGTGCGGCTGCCTGTCTATGGATTTTTGAGTATTGTGGCTGGGGCGATCGCCCTTTTGATGCTGTACCAGGTTTGGCAATTCAAAATTCAGAATCAACTCATAAAAAAGATAATTTTAGCGTGGCTAAGTTTAAGCTTATTGGGAGGTTGGCTGCTGCCAAAAATTGTGCAGCAACTGATAGTCAAACCCAACGAACTAGCGCGAGAACAGCCGTACATCCAGCGCAGCATCGCCTTTACCCAAGAAGCCTTCGATCTCAAAAGAATCGAAATAAAAACTTTCGATCCAGCCGGAAAACTTACATATACCGATTTGGAAAAAAATCAACTTACTATTAAAAACATCCGCCTGTGGGACAAGCGACCGCTGCTGCAAACTAATCGACAGTTACAGCAAATTCGACCCTATTATACATTTCCTGATGCCGATATCGATCGCTACACAATCAAAAACGCAGCACAAAAGGGAGATGCTGAAAGCCAGCAAGTGATTCTGGCGGCGCGGGAATTAGATTACACAGCAGTTGCCCCCGAAGCTCAAACTTGGGTGAACGAACATCTGGTGTACACTCACGGTTACGGCTTTACTCTTTCTCCTGTAAACACAGTCGGTGTCGGCGGTTTACCCGATTATTTTGTCAAGGATATTGGGGTTACAGCCCAGACAGGAGATACTGTTTTAGATGTCACCAAAGAGAGCATTCGGGCCAGTATCCCGATCGGCTATCCGCGCATTTACTACGGCGAAGTCACCGATACAGACGCGATGACTGGCACAAAAGTCAAGGAATTCGACTATCCCAGCGGCCAAGACAATGTTTACAATACCTACAGCGGTAGGGGTGGAATTGCGATCGACTCTTTATGGAAGCGCTGGCTGTTTGCGAGTTATCTCAAAAATTGGCAAATGGCCCTAACCCGCAATTTTACACCAGAAACTAAGTTACTTTATCGCCGCAATATTAACAAAAGAGTCCGGGCGATCGCTCCTTTTTTGCGATACGATTCCGACCCGTATTTAGTGGTAGCAAATGCCAATCTTAGCAAAGGAGAAATAGAAAAGAAACAGGATAAAGCTGGGGGAAAAATTAAATCTACCCCCTCGGCAAATGATAAATTTCCTAACTATCTTTACTGGATTATCGATGCCTATACAGCGAGCGCTCGCTACCCATATTCCGACCCTGGAAAAAATGAATTTAACTACATCCGCAACTCCGTAAAAGTCGTGATTGACGCCTACAACGGGTCTGTAGACTTCTACGTTGCCAATCCCTCCGACCCGATCATTAACAGTTGGATGGCTATCTTTCCCGGACTGTTCAAACCCCTTGATAAAATGCCTCCGGCTCTCCACAGACATATCAGATATCCAGTCGATTTGTTGAGCATTCAATCGGAACGCTTACTAACTTATCACATGGAAGATCCGCAGGTATTTTACAATCGGGAGGATTTGTGGCGCGTTCCCAAGGAAATTTACGGCGGCGAACAGCAGCCGGTAGAACCGTATTATTTGATTACGAAACTGCCGACGGAAACATCAGAAGAGTTTATTTTGCTATTGCCATTTACGCCAGTCAGTCGCAATAATTTAATTGCTTGGATTGCAGGGCGATCGGATGACGATGATTATGGTAAATTGCTGTTGTACCAGTTTCCTAAACAGCGATTAGTTTACGGTCCGGAACAGATAGAAGCTTTGATCAACCAAGATCCGGTGATTTCTGAACAAATCTCTCTCTGGAATCGCCAGGGATCAAAAGCGATTCAAGGCAATTTATTAGTAATTCCGATCGAACAATCTTTGCTGTACGTAGAACCTCTTTATTTAGAGGCAGATCGCAATAGTTTGCCAACTTTAGTCAGAGTAATTGTCGCCTATGAAAATCGGATTGTGATGGCCGAAAATCTCGACAAGGCACTCAAAGCGTTATTTCCGCCAAAATCTACCAATAAACCCGCAATTGTGAGGCCAGTAGAAGGTACAGCCCCGGCTTTGAATTGATAGTATTTGTAGGGTGTGTCGCCCTCGAAAATATCTAAAAAAAGCAAAAATCTCATAGCGACGCTCGTAATTTTAAAAAATATTTTTTATTTTCGCAGCTATTTTTATCAACTTTTATTGTGGGTCATTCATCGGACATGATATTATTTGTTGATTTGATTGTTGCTATTTAAGCTTTTAATCGTGAGCGAGAGAACTTTTGAATTAAACCACATACAGATACTTGTTAGTGCGATCGCCTCAGACACTCAAACCATCGCAACTACAGACATTGATCGCGAAGGAACCGCACCTCGGATTCA
>JBDTEI010000209.1:0-11976 GCA_039922675.1 Microcoleus sp. | reverse complement strand
CCATAATTGCATCCCCAATATATTTATCAATAAACCCCTGATTTTCCACAATCAGCGGTTCCATATAACTTAAATATGAATTTATAAAATTGAAATTTTCTTCTGGTGTCATCTGTTCCGAAAGAGTAGTGAAGTCACGGATGTCAGAAAACAAAATCGACATTTCCAGCTCCACGGCGTCTCCCAATTTAACACCAACAATGCTGTCACATCCCAAAAAAGATAAAAACTGATTGGGTACAAAGCGGCTTGTCGCCTCAACGATTTTTAATTCTGCATCCAGTGAACATTCCAAATTGCAATTGACCTTAAACAGCTCCTCAATGAGCTTTTTGCGCTCGGCTTCAGCTTCTTTGCGTTCCGTGATATCTACAAGAGTGTTGATAGCATAGACAATTTGATTTTGTTTATCGTAAATCGGGGTAGCATGAATTTCTAGGGGAATAACCCGATTGCCATGCCGGACTTCTAAATCGTCAGCCACAGAAGTTTCGCCCCTCAATGCCCGCATGATGGGCAAGTTTTCCACAGGGCCAGGTTGAAGACTTCCGGCTTGATAAAGTTGATAAACCTCTGATAGTTTTTCCCCGGGCACATCAGGCACGACTTTTTTGTCAAATATTTCCTTTGCTTTTTTATTGATATAGTAAACTTTGCCATCTGCATTCAGGACTCCCACGCCCACCGGCATTGCTTCTAAAAACTGCATCAAGCGATTTTCGTTGTCGTGGAGTGTCGCAATCAGTAGCGATTGCTCGCGGTTTAAATCCGCCAATTCCTGATTCATTTGCTGAAGCTGGGCATTTTGTGCTACTAGCAGTTGATTTTGTTGATAACTGTTTACTGCTTCTTTTACTGTTAAACTTAAGTCTTCTCGTTGCCAGGGTTTCGATATATAACGATATAAATTTGCATTTTTGATAGCATTTCCCACCGCTTCAATATCTGCTTGCCCTGTCAGCATGATTTTGATAGTTTGGGGCGAGATTAGATGGACTTGTTTTAATAGCTCATCTCCCTTCATCTCCGGCATGATATGATCGGAAATAATTAAGGGTACTTCATACCCATCTAATAGTAACTCTTCCAGCAACTCTAATGCTTCCTCCCCACCCTCGGCAATTTCGATCAGATAAGCATTGCCGACAGCTTCTTGGAGTTCGGTTTTGAGGCTTTTGAGTACAGTGTTGTCATCATCTACACAGATAATTACCTGTTGTTTCATATCTTCGACAAACCAGATTTAATGGTTTCCAGCAAATCTGCCTCTGACCAAGGTTTAGATAAACAACTATGGAGATTTGCCTGTTTTTTGGCTCTGTCAATTGCTACTTCATCAGCTTGACCTGTGAGCATAATTTTAATAGCATGGGGGTAGTTTTGATGAATGCGAATCAGCAACTCATCTCCCTTAATACCGGGCATCAACCAATCAGAAATAATCACAATAACCCTGGCTTCTTCTTCCTCATAGAGTTCGCCGATTACATCTAAGGCTTCTTCACCATCTTCGGCTCCTTCATAGGTGTAGGCATCCCCAAATTCTGCTGCTAGCTGCGTCCTGAGACTGTCTAACACCATTCTCTCATCGTCCACGCACAAAATAACTGGTTTAGACATCTATTTGTTCTCCTTTTTAATTGTCCTTAGTAGCAAAAGTAGTAAAAGTGTATTAGTATACCCGATCGCATTTTAAGATGCTACTTCGCGATCGCGCGGCCGACTATCACCTTGGTTGTCAACCAAAATATTTGCTTACAATCGTCGTGGGAGAGTTCAAAAACCCGATTTCTTGGTTCGGGGGCGATCGCGAACTAAATCCCACAAGCTGACCGATCGCCAAATCTTCTCCCCTTCCCAGTCGCCGAAACCAAGCAATCTAGATTCACAGCAGCTTAGCTGAGCATAACGCATCGTACTGCGGTTTTACATCAATTTCCGGTAGAATCCGAGTTATTTGATTCAAAACGCTTTAACATTTGCCATCCTCCCAATGGGGTAGATTGCAGCTTGGGGCAGAGCCAGTAATACCCGACCTAGGTTACTGCGTTATATTGTGCCGGAGATCCTTGACCTACTCATACAACGCTCATTGGCAAGAAAACATTAAATGTAGTTTGGCCCGGAATTGATTCTACCTCTATTTTCCCCTGATGTTTGTCAATAATCTTCTTCACAATATCTAGCCCCAAACCGCTGCCTTCTCCGGCAGGCTTAGTCGTAAAAAACGGATCAAATATTTTTACTTGAATCTCTTCTGGTATCCCCTTACCGCTGTCGCTAATGCTAATCTTAGCCTGCCCGGATTGCTCCGCCAACTCAATTTTTATCGTACCTCGGTAATCCATTGCTTGCAAAGCATTGTGAATTAAATTCGTCCAAACTTGATTCAATTCGTCTGGATAGCACATTATTGGTGGGATTTCGGCATAGTTTTTCACTACCTTAACGCCTTGTTTTAATTGATTTTGATAAAGGGTTAAGATTGTTTCAATACCTTCTGTCAGGCTGGCGGCTGTCTTTTCTCCCGACTGTTCGTAGTGAGCATAAGTTTTTAAGGCAAACACGACTTTCGATGCTCTGTCTGTGGCCATGTTGATAGTAGCGATGCCTCTTTTTAACTCAGAAAATTTGTAGGCGATTTCTAGTACGTGCAAGCTATCGGGTTTTTGCAGCAGCGGCACAAAGCTGTCAATTTCACTATACACTCCCATCATTACTAGGCGATCGGCTGCGGTATCTGAATCTGCTATTTCTAATTCTTGCAGTTGGCTTCTCAAAGCTCTTTTCAATTTGCGTTCTTCTTTTGTTGATAAGTTTGTTTCTTGTTGCAGGGAACGCTGGAGTAAATTCAAAAAATTATGTGTTTCGTCTGGGGAGAGAGATTGAAACAGTGCGGGAAACTGTTCTAGAGTTTGATTTAAGAACTTAGAAACATTGCCGGCAGAGGAGCGAATTGCACCGAGGGGAGTGTTAACTTCGTGGGCAACTCCGGCAACAAGTTGTCCTAAAGCGGCCATTTTTTCTGATTGAATCAATCCTTCTTGGGTGGCTTCGAGTTGTTGCAGAGTATCGCTTAGTTCCTGATTTTTCTGGTGCAACGCTGATTCAGCTTGTTTGCGATCGCCAATTTCTCGGCACACCGCGTGCAAAATTTCTTTACCGTCTAAAGGAATTACTGTCAGCAATACTTCTACCCAAAAATCTTCTCCGTCGGTGCGGCGGTGCATCCATTCAAAGCGGTTACTACCTCGCAAGAAAGCTGTGGCTGTCATTGCTTCGGCTTTCTCAAAAGACTCTCTACCGTCAGGTTGAATCTCTGGGGAAAGTTGAGCCGGATGTAGGGAAAGAAGCTGTTGTTTGTCTGTGCAACGCATCATTTTGACCGTTGCGGAGTTGCAGTCGATAAAAGCGTTCCCATCTAACAGCAAAATCGCATCGCCCGATTGCTCGTAAAGTTGTCGGAAACGAGTTTCTGACTGCTGGAGTTCTTGGGTTCTTTCGGCGACTTTGGTTTCTAAGTTGGCATAGAGTTGGGCGTTTTCTATGGAGATGGCGGCTTGGGAGGCTAAAACTTGTAAGACTGCTAATCTGTCGGGAGTAAATGCACCTGTTGTCAGATTATTTTCGAGGTAAAGAATGCCGATCGCCTTTCCTTGATGTTGGATTGGCAGACACAAAACTGACTTTGGTTGCTGTTGAATAATGTAACAGTCAGCAGCCCAGGTAGTCTCAGCCGTGGCATCATTAATTACCAAGGTTTCTTGGGTTCGCCAGACATAGTTAATGATGGTGGTGGGAATTTTCTGATAATCCGCTACGGAAGTAGAGGGGGTTTTCCAGGCTTTACCGCTAACGCATTGAGTTGCGATCGCCCATGAATCTCCCTCTCCCAAAATCATCGCTCCTGTTTGGGCTCCCGCATTCTCGATCGCCACTTGCACTAAAGTTGAGAGTAACCGATCCAGGTTAATTTCTTCTGACAGGGATTGAGATGCTTTGATTACTGTTGCCAAGTCCAGAATTTCGGACGCTCCTGAAGTGGTGCTTACGACAGTTCCTGTCATCATTTGGGCAATTGTATCGCC
Organism: Microcoleus sp.; assembly: GCA_039922675.1. GTDB lineage: Bacteria > Cyanobacteriota > Cyanobacteriia > Cyanobacteriales > Microcoleaceae > Microcoleus. Next base: position 7,888 of record JBDTEI010000209.1, on the reverse strand, counting down.
TGTGTTTAAGCTCGTTTTCTGGTTGAGAATGGGGGCGATTAATTGGGGATAGCATTTTTCTAAATCTTCAACTTTGGCCTGGGCGCCCCAGCGCGCATAGGCGTACCAAGCATCAGTTAAGTAGACTCGGGCAATTTTTTCTTTGCCCCATTCAAGATAAAATTTGGCTGCGAGTTCGTGGGCTAGTGCTTCTTCGTTGAGATATTCGTTTTCTTTGGCTAGGGCGATCGCGCGATCGTACATTTCCACCGCCTCCAGCCTTTCGCCTAACACCTGATGCCGCCGGGCCTCTACCAGATAGAACTTATGTAAATGATTCATCGGAGCATGATGCGCCCACTTTTGCATTTTTTCTTGGTTGTTTTTTACCCGATTGAGAATCACCTCTTGTTCGGAACTTGAAGCCTCAGCAAATACAGCTAAATGTGCCAGAGAATCATAAAAATGGAACAGAGGAACGCAGATCAGTGCTGTCACGCTGCCTAGATATTGTTCGGCTAAAATAGCATTTTTTATAGCTTCCTGATGTTGACCAAATACATAGTTTAAAATTAATTTATATAGGTAAATTTGATGAATTTGACAGCCATCATTTGCTTTAATAGCAGTTTTCAGTCCTTCCTCTTCATTGTAGGACTCACCAATTAAACAAGTCGGATTTGGATTATTACCTAAAAAATTCAGGACTACTTGCCTAACTAATCCGATCCAACTCAATAAAACTTCTTGCCGAATTTTACTAATAGCCTTACTGTACGTTGATATCTTTTGTTCTGCCTCCGCAAGCTCTTGACCCAAAAAACATGATATATCGCATATATGAAATCCACAATGACCCGCCATTTCAAAGTCTCCACTCTCCACGGCGCTTTGATATCCCTCAATCAAAACAGGTAGTGCTTCTCTGAGATGTTTTTTCCAGTGCAGAATCAGAGCACCCCAGACATTGAATACCTTAGCCTTGACTTTCTCAACATTGAGCCGCTCAGCCAAATTTGCAGCTAAGTAACCAAATCGATAACCTGTTTCTATGTCTTGGACTACTCCACACAGTATTAATCCGTAAGTAGAATAACCAAATGACGACCAGGTGGCATTGCCATATTTTAGTGATAAATTAACCATTTTGCACACAATCAGTAACAGCACTGTTGGTGCAGCCACATAAGCAGCAGGAGCAATACTTGATAAGATATACATGGCTGCTAACGGTTCGGATTCAGTCATTTCTGGCAGATTAATTAATGCTTCGATGTCTTGTTCGGCACAAAGCAAAGCAGTTTCTTCTAGTCCTTTTTGAATATCCGACTGGCTGGGCGATTCTGGTAAAATTACTCCCAAGTGTTTTAGCACTTGCAGCCCAATGCTAACATCTTCTGTGAGGTTTCCCTGGGAGGCAGCAGCTTGAATTTTTGCATCATAAACTTTTACTTTGTCCAGCATCGAAGTCGCTTGTTGGAGAACAATATTAGCGAATTTCTCCATCTGCTCAAACTCACCATTGAGATAAGCCACTTCTGCTGATTCCGAGTACAAAGCCAATGATAGGCTATACTGATGCTGCCAACTATCTACAGCTAAAAATTCTAGTCCGGTAGTTAAATATCTTTTTGCAGCACCATAGGCTATGGAACTTTTAGCTCTACATCCAGCAATTAAATTCAATTGAGCTAATTCATCTCGTTCAGTCGGAGTAATAATGAACTCCTTACCCATATTCAAATGGTTGACAATATCGAAAATTTTCTCTTCTCTTTCTTGTGCGGTAGGGGCAGCGCCTCCCTGTCCGCTTTTAGTCAACAACAGTTGCCCTATTTTGAGGTGAGTTGACTGTTTCTGAGATTCGGGAATTAAAGAATATGCTGCTTGCTGTACGCGATCGTGTAAAAATTTGTAGGGAACCGATAAATCAGATGTTTGTGCTACCTCTGATGATTCCGAATCTTGAAAGAATTTGTAAACTTCGCTGATGGGAATCACTAACCCCTCTTGCAGCGCTCTCCACAATTCATCCGCCGTTTCCACCTGGGATTTTTCATGGACAATTGCCAGGGTTGCCAAGTCAAATTGGTTGCCGATACAAGCGGCTAGTTTTAAAACATCCTGGGTATTTACAGGCAGCTTTTGCAACTTAATCGCCATAAACTCGACTACATCATCAGTCAAAGCAAGGGCGCTCACTCGGGCAATATCGCACTGCCAAGATGCGGAAGTCATATCAAAGGAAATCAACCCATCTATCTGGAGGAATTTGAGAAATTGCGTAGCGAAGAAAGGATTTCCTTGAGTTTTGCTGAACACGAGTCCTGTTAAAGGAGTTGCTCGTTCTAAAGAACAAATTAGGCTATCGGCAATCAGGCGATTTAGGGCTGGTTTGTCTAAGGGCGCTAAGGTAATTTGATTGACTGGTAATGACTTTTTGCGGATCTCGTCCAAGGTCAAAATTAGCGGATGGGTACCGAAAACTTCGTTATCCCGATAGGCTCCGATTAACAGCAAATAGCGGGTATCTGTCTCACTTACCAGTAACTGCATTAGCTTCAGCGAAGCAGAATCTGCCCACTGCAAATCATCTAAGAAAATGACTAAAGGATGCTCTTTTGTGGCGAAGACTCCGATAAATTTACCGAAGAGCAAATTAAAGCGATTTTGAGCGGCAATTCCTTCTAGTTCTTGGAATTTTGGCTGCGGGCCGATTAGGTGTTCTAGTTCGGGGATGACATCGATAATTACCTGGGCATTTTCACCCAAAACTTTTAAGATTTTGGCTTGCCATTTCTGCACTTCGGCGGTAGTTTCAGCCAGCAGTTGCCTCATCAAATTCTGGAAGGATTGCACCCAGGCAGAAAAGGGAATATCGCGCTTGAATTGGTCAAATTTCCCTTTGATGAAGTAGCCCCGCTGGCGGACAATGGGTTTGTGTACTTCGTTGACGGCGGCGGTTTTGCCGATGCCGGAAAAGCCGGCGACTAGCATGATTTCGACCCCCCTATGTCCCCCCTTAGTAAGAGGGGATTCAGGGGGGTTGGCAACGCGATCGAATGCTGCTAATAATGTGTTAACTTCGGTTTCTCTGCCGTAGAGTTTTTCGGGTATGGCGAAGCGATCGCAAATATCTCGTTCGGCCAAGGTAAACTGGCTAATCTTGCCTGTTTCTTGCCACTGTTGCCAACAGATTTCCAAGTCGTACCTGAGTCCGAAAGCATTTTGATAGCGTGATTCTGGGTTTTTCGCCATCAATTTTATTATGATGTCATTCAACATTGCTGGGATGGTTGGGACGAGTTCGATGGGGGGAGTTGGAATCCTCGCAAGATGGGAGTGAACTAACTCCATCGCCTCGGTAGATTTAAATGGTAATTGTCCTGTCAGCAGTTCGTAAAATGTGACTCCCAACGAGTAGAAATCGGTGCGGTAATCGATACCTCGATTCATGCGACCGGTTTGTTCGGGAGACATATAATTGAGCGTTCCTTCCAGAACGTTAGGACTTTTAATTTCTTGATTTTCTCTGGGTAAAAGGGAAGAGATACTGAAGTCTATGATTTTAATTTCTTGGGTATTTGGATTAATTAGAATATTCTGAGGTTTGATATCTTTGTGAATAATTCGATTGCGATAGAGTCCTTCTAATATTTGGACTGTTTGAATAGCTATTGGTAAAAAATCGTCTGGACTTAGTGGGCGAAGGGCGGTATATTCGGAAAGAGAGATGCCTCCAAAATCTTCCATGACTAAAGCAAAACTGTTGCGGTAGTGGGAGAGTGCAAGGGGTTTGATTATTCCTGTCAGGTCAATATTTTTGGTAATTGTGTATTGATTGCGAAACTGTACGAGTTCGTGGAAAGTTGGATATTCGTTTTGGAGGATTTTGATGGCGACAGGTTTTTGGTCTGATTCGGATAGCGCTCGGTAAACTTGGGTTCTAGCGCCGTTGTAAATGCAATCGAGGATGTGATACCCGGGAATTGTCAGTGAAGTTTCTGTCATGGGAAGTATCCTCAATTAATATTTTCGGGCTGTTTTCGGAGGCTGAATTAGATGTGGTAATTCTCAAATCAATTATGAATTTTAGCTAACTAACCGTAAGGTGCGTCAAGGGGGAAATTATTGAGTAGGTTGTCGCTACCTTCTGCCCGAATCGCACCCTACAATAACTGCTAACCGTAGGGTGTGTCTGGGGGGTTATTGAATCGGCCGTCAAAACATTACATTCTGCTCGAATCGCACCCTACAACCCACTAATTCGCGTGCCTAGCCCACTCATGGTTTCAAGAAACAGAATTGTTAAAATTAGATGCCCGCTAGCTTATCGACAGGGACTAAAGGATGTTCGGTGAAAGACTGACACACCACAACGTTCTAAAGCCAATTTATGTTTTTTTGTACCATAGCCTTTGTTATTTGTCAAGTCATATTCTGGATACTTGACGGCCATACGCAGGATTAATTCATCGCGCCAAACTTTTGCGACAATGCTAGCAGCGGCAATCTGAATCGATCGCGAATCACCCTTAATCATGGTCTCTTGGTTGATCGACAAATTGGGTATTCTTTGATTTCCGTCAACCAAACACAAATCCGGCGTGACATTCAGTTTCAAAATCGCCCGTTTCATGGCCAACAAAGAAGCCTGCAAGATATTCAGGCGATCGATCTCCCGTACCGAAGCCGCACCAATTTGACAGTCAACCGCCACAGCCCGGATTTTCAGTGCTAACCGAATCCGGGCTGTGGCGCTCAACTGTTTGCTGTCGCGCACCCCGCAACTTACTAATTCATCGAGAACCTCGTCGGGCAAAATGCAGGCCGCAGCCACCACGGGCCCGAACAAAGCTCCTCTTCCGACTTCATCGACACCTGCAATTATCCGAGGGAGAGGGGGAGAGGGGGAGAGGGGGAGAGTGGGAGAGGGGGAGAGATGGAAAGATGGGAAGAGTGTAAAAATTTCTGCTTCTTCCCTCTTCCCTCTGCCTTCTGCCTTCTGCCTTCTGCCTTCTGCCTTCTGCCTTCCCTCTTCCTTCATATCACTCATCCAAAACGGCTGATGAGCGACGACGGCGGCGGCGGTTGATGGCAGGTTCCTCGGGTTCACTCGATTCGATCGGCTCATTGAACTCGATCGGCTCATTAAACTCGATCGGCTCATTAAACTCGATCGGCTCATGAAATTTGATCGGCTCATGAAATTCGATCGGCTCATTGAACTTGATCGGCTGATTCGAGAAAGCCATCACATCGTCGGTTTCATCCATCGGCTCAAAATCATCGGTTTCGTCGATCGAACTTTCGTCGTAAATATCCGCCTCATCATCATCCTCAGCATCATCATCATCAGAAAATACAGGAGAAAATACAGGCTCAACAACCGACATTTCTGAATAATAATCCTGTTCCTCAATACCCTCTGCTGCCGCCGGCGGTTCAAATTCAAATTCGAGCTGCTCAAAAGGTGGCTTATTCGGGGGAGCTCCGGGGAGTGTCACCGAAACGATCGCATTCTTAGGATTTTTCAGGCTGCGATCCGTCATCACCAAAGGAGAAACCCCCATCAGAGCATAAACATCCTGCTCCTCTGGCGTCATTTCCACCGAAATCACCTCTGGAGGCTCCACCATCGGCTTCAGCAGCTCAGACTTAGTTGGGCGCACGCGATCGAAATCCTCGCGTCTGCCAACTGTCGCCATATTTACCAGCCCGAAGCCCTCGGAAGCTGCCCGGATGCCGGGGGGTGCCTGATATTCTGAGCGCGTCTCAGCGACGGGGGCGCTGTTGGTATTCGGCAGCCGCAACTTGCTGCGCACCGGTTCCTCTTCCACCGGCAACACGGCAAAAGGCTCTTCGCCAATCCGGCGGCGACGGCGCCGTCTGGTTCCGTTGCCCAAATCCTGATAGCTGGGATGGTTGAGCAAGTCCAAAGCCGAGGCGTTGCCACCAGCCTCCACAAAATCCAAACTTTCGCTCTGAGGTTCCCAAGCAGCCCGAGTAGGTTCTAGGGAACGTTCTTCTCTGACTGGTGCTGCACTTGCAGAAGCTACGGGAGCTAAGCTGCGGCGTTCCAATCCTTCTGGCAAGTTCAACATCACCCGGTTGGAGGTAGCCACAGTGCGATCGGCCGAGTCCCGCACCGCTGCGGCGAAGTCTTCTTCGCCGGGGAGTTGCACCAGATGGCCCAACCCGCTGCAAGTAGGGCAACTGTGGCCGAATAACTCGTAAATATTTTGACCTTGGCGTTTGCGGGTGAGTTCTACCAGTCCCAATTCCGACAGTTGAGCGATTTGTGGCCGAGATTTGTCAGCTTTGAGAGCTTTATTGAAATGTTCCAGCACCTGCAACTGATCGCGGCGGGATTCCATGTCAATAAAGTCAACAATAATCACCCCGGCAATATTGCGCAACCGCAGTTGTCTAGCAATTTCCGTTGCTGCTTCGCAATTTGTCCAGAGTACCGTTTCGCGAGCTGTGGCCGATCGAGTAAACGAGCCAGAGTTGACATCAATCACCGTCAAAGCTTCTGTGGGTTCGATAATCACATAACCGCCGGAAGGCAAGTCTACCCTTGGTCTGAGGGCTTCTCGAATCGCAGCGTTGACGCGGAAAAATTCTAAAATCGAGGCGCGTTCTCGGTGGTGGTCGATCAAAACTCCCGCAGGAAGTTTACCGCCGTTCCAGCTCATTAACTGCTGCTTGACTCGCTTAATGCCATTTTGCGAGTCCACCACAATCCGGTTCACGTCACCGCTGAACATATCCCGCAGCACCCGCTGGATAAAATCGTCATCCCGGTTGAGCAGTGCCGGCGCGCGCGAGGTACCGCCTTCAAGTTGAACGGCTTCCCACTGCTTTTGCAGCACTTCCAAATCTTCCATGATGGCTTCTTCGGTCTGGCCTTCGGCTTCGGTGCGTACCAGCAGCCCCATCCCGGCCGGTTTCACCAAAATAGCTAGGGCTCTGAGGCGGTTGCGTTCGGCTTCCGACTTGATCCGGCGGGACAGATTGACTCCCCGGCCGTAGGGCATCAGTACCAAATAGCGGCCGGGCAGAGTGATATTGCCTGTCAGCCGCGGGCCTTTGCTGCCCGTCGGTTCTTTCATCACCTGTACCAGCACTTTTTGCTGCGGGGTGAGGAGTTCTGTAATTGCTCCTGCCGATCGTTTGAGTCGCAGCGGGCCGAGGTCTGTTACGTGCATGAACCCGTTGCGTTCTGGATCGCCAATATTGACAAATGCCGCATCTATCCCAGGGAGTACATTTTCGACAATTCCCAAGTAAATGTCGCTGACTTGATGGCTCCCTGTGGCTACCACGAGTTCTTGGATTTGATCTTCTGAAAAAACGGCAGCAATGCGATGCTGCTCTGCTATAACTATTTGCTTTGTCATTCAATTTCCTCAAAAAACTGGCAGCAAGTTAGAGACACTCACGCTGAAAAGTGCCTCTGACTTTAACTGTAATTAGTAGTAGCTTGAAGAGTTATTAGTGTGAGTTGGTGCAGGCTGGAAGGAAATTTAACTGTTAACTGTTCACTGTTAACTTAACTATTAACTGTTACAAATTAAGTGCCTATACCCGCCCTTACATAGTTATGAGTTATGCTCAGCAGATAAATCTGAGAGATAGAAATAAGGAGGTTTTTATCGAGTTAGCAATATTGAGTTTTAAGTTGAGAATTGCTTTCCTCAATACTCAGAATTCAACACTTGCAACTCTTCCTTTGAACTCAGCGAATAAATTCAGTGACACCGTACCAATTTCTTAACACACAACTCAACACAAAAAACTGATAACTCCGCTTGCGTGGTGGTTGAGGGCTGGTTTTGAGCGAAAGTAAGTAGGAGTGAAAGCGTAAGGACTTTTGTTGAATTCTTGCGCGATCGCACTCAACAGA
>JBDTEI010000208.1:0-3715 GCA_039922675.1 Microcoleus sp. | reverse complement strand
AGTCTCCGATACCAAAGCACCACATTCAGGATAGTTTGGGAAATTTGCGGGAATTTATGGCGAAAGTGCGATCGCTCAAAAAAAAACCCGGCCAAAATTGGTCGGGAGTTAATTAATCAGGGTGCATCTACTAATTTAATCTCCGATACCACCGCACCTCTTTCAGGACAACTTCGGAAAATTGATAATTTCAGAAACGCGGTTTCTTCCTAAATTTCTCGTCACATAGCCCAAAACTCCTAGAAACCGGGTTTCTCGGCCCCGATGACTCAGCCCTCAAACTGTCGTTAGCTGTTGTTCTACCTAACTTTTGACACAAAAAACCCGGCCAAAATTGGTCGGGAGTTAATTAATCAGGGTGCATCTACTAATCTAGTATCCCGGCCGACAGCACCTCCTTCCGGACAATTTCGGAAAATTAATGATTTCAGAAACCCGGTTTCTTCGGAGATTTCTTGTCACAGATCCCAAAACTCCTAGAAACCGGGTTTCTCGGCCGCGATGACTCAGCCCTCAAACTATCGCTACCTGTGGTGATACCTAACTTTTGACACAAAAAACCCGGCCAAAATTGGTCGGGAGTTAATTTATCAGGGTGCATCTACCAATCTAATATCCTGGGAATTTCAGCGCAATCCGGACAGTCGCCACTAAAAACTCAAATTTCTTTGCGGTGAACCAGAGTTGCGGTAGCTTGGTCTGTCGGAACTAGCAAGACTTCGCTAATATTGACGTGGGGCGATCGCGTGGCGCAAAAGTATACTACATCGGCTACATCATCCGCCGTCAAAGGTGTAAGTCCTTGATAGACATTCTTCGCTTTTTCTGAATCGCCGTGAAACCGGACATTACTAAATTCTGTTTCCACCAAACCAGGCTCTATTTCCGTCACCCGCACCGCTGTTCCCAAAAGGTCTTGTTTCAATCCATCAGAAATCGCTCTCACCGCTGCTTTAGAAGCGCAATAAACACCACCTTTCGGGTAAGCTTGGCGGCCTGCTATTGAGCCGATATTCACTACGTGGCCGCGGCCTCGGCTGACCATTCCCGGTACGATGTAGCGAGTGATGTAAAGCAAGCCTTTCACATTGGTATCAATCATTTCTTCCCAATCTTGAAAGTTGCCTTCGTGCAGTTTGTCTAAACCGCGGCTCAATCCGGCATTGTTAATCAGAATATCGATGTTTTTCCACGCATCGGGAAGCGCAGCAACAGCCGATTCGACTTGCGGGCGATCGCGCACGTCCAATTCTAGCAAATGAATCTCGTTCGCCGATGCGACCAATTTTGTTTCTACAAGTTCGTTTGCCAGTCGATCGAGCTTTTCAAGGCGGCGGGCTGCTAAAATTAGTTTGGCTCCACAGGAGGCGAATATTTTGGCACAGGCTGCTCCGATACCGCTACTCGCACCCGTAATGAAAACAATTTGATTTTGGATAGAAATCATTTTTAAGAAGGAAGAGGGAAGAAGGAAGAGGGAAGAAGGAAGAGGAAAAAGTTAGTTTTTAGTTGGCATAAAATCAAGTCCGGTCAATTAACGATAATTCCTATAGGGGCGAGTTCATCGAAGCCTCCAATAAAGCATGATATATTCAATAAACCCGCCCCGGGCTGCGATCTAACTCAACAGAATCAGTCCCGGACGCACAAATTAGTTTCCGATTGTCGGAGTGCCTCCAGAACTGACCTAAATAACCCATAACACCTATTTTATTATTTGACAACCCGCAATCGCACACTAACTATGGATATTCCGCCTTGTCGCATCATAACTGCTGAAATCCAGCGATTTTGAGGCGTAGCGGGAGCTTTACCTACTTTAAAAATGCCCCCGGAATTCAGCAAATCCAGATCGACTTCTGCGGACTTAAAAAATGTTTTTTCGCTAACGGGTTCCTCCACAATAGTTCCTATTAAAATGTCATTGCCGAGCGGCTCTAGAACAATGGCATCAAAATTGTACTCTTCGCCTACCTTCACTTGCTCCTGGAAATTAACTTGAATCTTGGGAGGATTCTTACCAGAACTAAGCTGATTTTGTTCTGCTAAAATCTCTTGCTTAACTATTTTTTCACCTTCCAACCGCTGCTGAGAACGGACGGTAGCTTTGAGATTTAATTCTCTGCCATCCTGTTTCTGAGTGCCGGTAATTGTAGTTACGGTTTCGGCGATAATGGCGCTACCTTCGGTTTTCCAAGATTTGAGATCGGTGCGGTAATTCAAACTAGGATATCGCTGCCAGAGTTGGGTGAGGTCTTTTTCCATGATGCGGCTGTTTAAGCCGTCAGAATTGGTGAAATTCTCGCTGTAAAATGCCATGACTGCTTTGAGATCGCGCCGGTTGGCTGCTGCGTCAATTTCTGTTAGCAGTTTGGTGAGGGGGGCGGGCGCATTGGCTGGGGTTTGGACGATCGCCCGCGGAGTAGCCCCCATCGGCATGATCGCCGCTACAGCAGTCGGATGCAGCACGCCAGCACTTACGGCTGTTAAACATAACAACATTTGAGCGATCGACAGCCCGCAGTTAAAGCCAAAAACGATCGGGCGTTGGCGCAGCCCGCCCCTACGGGGGCTGCGCCAACGAAGAGGATCGGCTTTTTCGTCCCGACGGCTGCAAAAATACTGAGATACACTGGGCACTAAATTCAACAAATTACGCATTAGATGATACTTTGGTTATTTGTCAGGGGTCGCGGCACGGGCAATTGTTCGCCTGCAACGAAAACTGACAACGGAAGGAGGGACATGGCACAATCTAATTTTAGATGGCTGATTGAAAATTGGCTGAAACTGCCGGAACAATAAGCATAATAGTCTAAAACCTCTAATCTAAAATCTATCGACCTGTGGAACTTCTAAAAGAGACAAATACCTTGACAAAACCTCCCCTGCGGTTGTTGGTTGCAGCTAGCGGTACCGGAGGACATTTATTTCCGGCGATCGCCACCGCCGCCGAGTTGGCCGACTGTCACATCGAATGGCTGGGAGTCCCAGACCGCATGGAAACGCAGTTAGTTTCATCGCTTTACCCCCTCCACACGATCGCCGTCGAAGGCTTTCAGCAGCGATTTGGACTCGGTACAGCGCGCATTTTGGGCGGACTTGTCGGCTCGATCCTGAAGGTGCGAAAGTTGCTCAAAGAAGGAAATTTTCAGGGAGTGTTTACTACCGGCGGTTACATCGCAGCACCGGCAATTTTGGCTGCTCGCTCTTTGGGTTTGCCGGTGATTCTCCACGAATCTAATGCAATTCCCGGAAAGGTGACGCGGTGGTTTAGTCCTTTTTGCACTGCTGTGGCGATCGGATTTGCAGCAGCAGCCAAGCATTTACCCCGCGCGAAAACCGTGGTTGCTGGTACGCCGGTGCGATCGCAATTCCTCGCCCCTCAACCTCTCAAGTTACCAATTCCTGACAGCGTACCTGTAATTTTAGTCATGGGTGGCTCTCAAGGTGCTGTCGCAGTCAATCAGTTAGTGCGCGAGTGTGCTCCGGCTTGGTTTGAGGCTGGTGCTTGGGTAATTCACCTCACCGGAAATAATGACCCGGATGCTGAGAGTTTGAAGCACGAGCAATATTTGTCAATGCCATTTTACGACAATGTGGCGAGTTTGTTGCAGCGAGCAGATATAGCAATTAGTCGATCGGGCGCTAGTGCTCTGACAGAATTAGCTGTTACCGGAGTACCTTCTATTTTAATTCCTTTTCCTTACGCCGC
>JBDTEI010000207.1:0-3756 GCA_039922675.1 Microcoleus sp. | reverse complement strand
TTTGTCCCTTTGTATCTTTCGTTACTTTTGGATGGCATTAAAAGAATTCTTGCTGTGATTCGATGATTGCGGTTGGGGGCGAGATTGCTGGCGCGGTAAATATTGAGAGCAAAACAGATATTTATTGCGTAAAGCCGATCGCCCCTGCTGTATTTTTGGCAAGAAATCTCATCAAGAAACTCTCATACTTTATGAAAAATAGGAGCATCAACGATGATCGACTCAAATTTACTGGCGGTAGTAGAATCGGCTGTGACTGACACAGTATCAGGAAATTGGCAAAAACCGATAGTGATGTTTGTTTGCAATCTATTAGCATTGCTAGTTCTGAGCCGCAGAATTTGGTATCCCCACGTCGGGCCGAAAATGCCTTTGCCCTTCCCGGCTCTGTTCAACAATGTTAGCGTACCGGCATTTCTGGCTTGCATGAGCGCGGGCCATTTGCTGGGAGCGTTCGCGATTTTGACGCTCGGCGTAGACAAGTATATTTAGGAGCAATTGCGTAGCTGTTGTGGTAATTTTTTGCTGCAATTGGTTGATGAGAATGCGCCAAGAAATGCAGGGGGTTAGTGAAAAGCACTAACCCCTAATTTCAAGTTTCGAGGGAACTGTTTGGGCGGCGTCTTTAGCTGCTATTTTCGGCTATTAATTAACGAGGTGTAAAGCAATGGAATCTACTTCAATCACTAATTCCGACAAAGAAAACCCAACTAACACCGGCGATACCGAACGCTGGGCTTCGTTAATTGGTGGCGGGGCGCTGGTGCTGTTGGGTTTGTCGCAGCGTTCTTTGAGAGGTGCTTTGCTGGCGGTTGCGGGTGGCGGTTTAGCTGCGCGCGGGCTAGGGGTTGTGGAGGGTTTGCAGTCGGGCGCAGATGCGAATCAAAGCATTCGAGTTGAAAAGACGGTGACGATCGACAAACCGGCTGATGAATTGTACCGTTTCTGGCGCGATTTTGAAAATTTGCCTCGGTTTATGAAGCATCTCAAACACGTTGCGGTAATAGATCAAAAGCGTTCTCACTGGATTGCCAGCGCGCCGATCGGCAATAGTGTAGAATGGGATGCAGAGATTGTGGGCGAAGAAGAAAATCGCTTTATTGCTTGGGCGTCTGTTGAAGGAGCTGATGTTGACAATTCGGGTTTTGTGCGCTTTCAACCGGCACCCGCAGGACGCGGTACTGAGGTAAAAGTTGTCATCGAATACAACCCTCCGGGCGGTGCAATAGCTGCGGGCGCTGCTAAACTTTTTGGGGAAGCTCCCGAACAGCAAATTGCTGACGATTTGCGCAGGTTTAAGCAGTTTATGGAAGCTGGGGAAATAGCTACGACGGAAGGTCAATCTTCTGGCCGTAAGTAATAAGTTAGATCGTGTCTGCTCGTCTAACAATCATCAAGTTTGTAGTGAGGAATTTAGTCCTCTCTCCTCTCTCTAGGAATTGAAATCAATTCGGACTAAAGTCCTTACTACAAACCGTTGAGTTTGTGTTGCCAACCTCTTTGTTATTTAGATTATTAACGGATGCCGTCTGAAGTGATTTTTGGAAATGCGGGCGCTGAAGGTGCAAGTCGCGGCGGTTGGTTTGCAGGTCACTTTATGACGCCTGAAGACGATGCGCGATCGACTTCTGTGTTAGAGATAAAATGGGGCGTTCATCCCGCCGGAGATTACAGGACTCAGTGGGCGGTAAATGCGCAAGCAACAACGCTTTCTATCCTGGTAAAAGGGCGGTTCCGCCTGCAATTTCCAGAGCAAGAAATTTTGCTATCTCGCGAAGGAGATTATGCTCTCTGGCTGCCGGGAGTGCCTCATTATTGGTCGGCCGAGGAGGATTCGACGATCGTGACTGTGCGGTGGCCTTCCCTGTCGGGTGATAGTTCTGGTATTAAGAATTAACTTTAACTTCGGGAACCAAAACGCGGCCGCTATAACCCGCGCGCTGGTAGCGATCGATCGCCTCTGATGCGATAACATCCACTTTGCCACTCTTCACCAGCGCTACGCAAGCACCGCCAAAACCTCCGCCCGTCAGCCTCGCGCCGAAGACTCCGGGGATTGACTGCAAGATTGCCGCCAAGGCGTCTACTGCGGGTACTGAAACTTCGTAGTCGTCGCGTTGACTTGCGTGGGAAGCATTCATTAACTCGCCGAAACGCTCTGCTGGCAAAGATTTTACCGCTTCGAGCACGCGGTTGTTTTCGGTGACGACGTGGCGCGATCGCCTTTTGAGGGGTTCCGGCAATATTTCCACTGCTTTGGGATCGGTGATATCCCTGAGAGCCTTAACTCCCAATATCCGGGCGGATTCCTCGCACTCGGCGCGCCGCTGGTTGTAGCCGCTTCCGGCTGCTAGGTTGTGGCTTTCACCGCTGTCAATGACTAAAATTTCTGTGCCTGCGGGAAAAGGTACCGGGCGGTATTCGAGGCTGCGGGTGTCGAGAAATAGCATGGTGTGGGTGTCTGCTAAACTCGACGCCATTTGATCCATGATGCCGCACTTCAAGCCTGCATAGCGGATTTCGACTAGCTGTCCGATTTGAGCGACGCGCACGTCGTCTAGGGGGAGGTTCAGCAGGGCGCGCATTCCTCTGATGGTGGCTATTTCTAAAGCGGCGCTGCTGGACAAACCGGCTCCGATCGGCACATTCGAGGTAATGTAGAGATTTATTGGCGGTATTTTATATCCTTCTTTTTCTAAAAGTCTGATGCAGCCGCAGATATAACTGACGAATGTTTGCGGTATAGTATCATCGTCTGAAAAATTTATGAGTTCGTCATATTCTGCTGAATAAAAATGGTGTCGATCGTCGCTGCTGAAGCCGATTTGTACTATTGTGCGCTGCGGAATTGCAGTCGGAAGTACAAATCCGTCGTTGTAATCTGTGTGTTCGCCCAGCATATTTACTCTTCCGGGCGCGCTGGCTTGGGTTTTGGGTAATGTACCAAATACTCGTTGGAATTTCATTTTTGGGGAAGTGGTAATTGGTTGTTGGTTATTTGTTATTGGTTATTTGTTATTTGGAAAAACAGCTATCCCTGTCTCCGTGACTTACGTGTTGTGCTGTTGGTAATTGGGAAGAAATAAATTTATTTTTTATCGTTTGTCCTTATTATAGTGCCCAAGTTTTTAGCTGAATTCAACCCCTGTTTACAAAAATAAACATGAGTGTAGGTTGGAGGAAAATATGAGGTTGTGATAGAATGAAGGGCTAAGATTTCTCCAAAAATTCAAAAAATGCGATCGACCAGACCCCGGAAACAGTTTGCTCAACATTGGCTCAAAAGTGAGAAAGCCTTAGATAAGATTGTCAAAGCAGCGAGTTTGGAGGGCGATCGCGTCCTGGAAATCGGGCCGGGCACTGGGATTCTGACTCGGCGCCTGCTGTCTGAGGCTGAGTCTGTTGTTGCTGTGGAGATCGATCGAGATTTGTGCCTAAAACTAGCCAAGCAACTGGGCAAAGCCGACAATTTTTTACTGCTGCAAGGGGATTTCCTGGAAATGGACTTAGAGGCTGAACTAACGGCCTTTACCAAATTTCAAAATCCCAATAAAGTTGTTGCCAACATTCCCTATAATATCACTGGCCCGATCCTGCAAAAACTGCTAGGAACGATATCTGCGCCTGCTGCTAAACCCTTCGATGCGATCGTGCTGCTAGTGCAGAAAGAAGTCGCCCAAAGGCTTTTTGCTAAACCGGGTTCGACAGCTTTTGGAGCCTTGTCAGTGCGGGTGCAGTATTTAGCAGAATGCGAGT
>JBDTEI010000206.1:0-3856 GCA_039922675.1 Microcoleus sp. | reverse complement strand
TAATATACCGGTCTGACAGTGTAGCCGCTGCTTCTATAGCTGCATCGGAAATTGTCAATCTGTGGTGTTGTTCGTAGGCCGATCGCAAACCGTACAATATTTCGATTGTTTCAGCCACACTCGGTTCGCCGACTTTGATCGGTTGGAAGCGACGTTCTAGGGCAGCATCGCGCTCAATGTATTTGCGATATTCGTCCAGGGTAGTTGCGCCCACACACTGCAATTCACCTCGGGCTAGGGCGGGTTTGAGCATATTGGAGGCATCCATGCTACCTTGAATCGCGCCTGCACCGACTAACGTGTGAATTTCATCAATTACCAGAATGATGTTGCCGGCCGCGCGAATTTCGGCCATGATTTTCGTCAGCCGTTCCTCAAATTCGCCTCGGAATTTTGTACCAGCAATCAGCGAACCCATATCGAGGCTGATTACTTGTTTGTCTTCTAAAATTTCCGGGACATTTCTGTTAACAATCCGCTGGGCGAGGCCTTCGGCGAGGGCTGTTTTACCGACTCCTGGTTCGCCTACTAACACTGGATTGTTCTTCGTGCGGCGCCCCAGCACTTGGATCACGCGCTCGATTTCATTTTCGCGGCCCACGACTGGATCTAGTTTGCCTGCGGCTGCTAGCTTAGTTAAGTTAGTGCCGAATTCTTCTAATGTCGGGATTTTGCGATCGCCACCGCTATCGCCTCGGCCTCCGGGGACTGCCGCGACTTCTCCCACGGCACGAATTACCTGCGTGCGCACTCTCTGGCGATCGATTCCCAGATTTTGCAGCACCTTCGCCGCCACACCTTCATCGTCTTGAATCAACCCCAGCAAGATGTGCTCGGTGCCGATGTAATTGTGACCTAACTGCCGCGCTTCGTTCAACGCCGTCTCAAAAATGCGCTTGACGCGGGGCGTAAACGGAATTTCTGGCGGCAGGAACCCCGAACCTCTACCGATAATATTTTCGATTTCGTTGCGCGCCTCTTTCAAGTTGAGGCCCATATCCAGTAATACTTTGGCAGCGATGCCAGTGCCTTCGCCGACGAGTCCCAGAAGAATTTGCTCGGTGCCTACAAAATTGTGGCCGAGGCGCCGCGCTTCCTCTTGGGCTAGCATTATTGCTTTAATGGCTTGTTCTGTAAAGCGTTCAAACATATTTTTTCTATCCTACTGTCTTGGCGAGGGTTGTATCGCTGCTGGTGAGGAGCGATTTGGAACACTACACAAATTATATATGTAAATTTTTGTGTATTTCCTTCTTTAATAATGTATCGCTACTAAGGGGGGTGGACAGTGGGGAGAGCCGAATAGTAGGGGGTGTGGTTGCCGTCTCGCAGTAAGCTCTACAATACGAGCTACAAGTGGCAATGCAAATTAAGGCTAAGAATGTTGTACCTTACTCTACTTGGCGGCTGCCACTCTGTCAAGCATTTTCTCAAATTGGCAAGCGAAAGTGCCTCAATGACTAGCGGGGAATTCTTTTGTTGGAAATTACGCGCTTTGGGTAAAAGTATTTCACCCCAAAGCAATTTTATTTTAACAGGTTAAGGGACTTCTGCGGGCGATCGATCGCCCTTGCCAAATTGGCGGCGTTTTTTAATTGCTATTATTCGCCTACTTGCACAATTAGGACGACTTGAAATCTACATTTATTTGGTGAGTCTTGCCTTTCAAATTATGACAATTTGCTTATTTTACAGCCATTGTGAAAGCAACTGTTCACTAACTTTTACGAAGCCGATCGCAATTTGAATCAGCGGCCACCCCACCAAACAAATTAACACCGCCCACCGAATTTCAATATCCAAACCTTGACGCACTGCCACAATTACAGCTAGCAAACTCCACACAACTAATATCCGCTCTATTCCTTCTCCCAGCAAGGGAATTAATGTTAAGAAATTTAGCACTTGGGGGGCGTAGGCAAATCCGATCGGAACGAGCAACTCCTCATAAGTTACGTGACCGGGTTTCAGCCACTCCCCAATTTTAAAGATAGTGAAAGTCCAAAAATAATAACCTCCCACGACTGCCAAACCATCTATCCAAAGTGCTAAAAATAACACTGATGGCTCAGTTCGATTGATTAACAAAATAACGGCACTGCCCAAAATCCGGGACACCGCTGCTAAAATTACAATTGTTAAAGCTATCCGCTTAGTTCTACCAGTGTAGGGAGTTTTTTCATAAAAATTGCCGTTCAAAGAAAGTGCGCTCCAAAGCGTTGCCCCCAAACCTGCTATTGAATCTTCTCCCTTCACGTTGAACTCCCACTCATCAAGATAGTTGACAACTTTGACAAAATAAGCTCTAATACAGCAGAATCACCGAAATAGTTCAAGGTAATTAGGTAATTAATTGGCATTCTACCATATTTTATTAAATGCTAAGATTGATTTTGCGGATACTTGCGTGGCTGCGCGGAGAAACTTTAAAATTGTTGCTAGTCGCAGGTGTAATCCTAATAATTTGGGGCATTGTTTCGCCGGTGGGAACTGTTATTTGGTGGCTGGGTCAAAGTGGCGAAACTGTGGGTGTCAACAAAAATTCACCGGGGATATTGCCATCTAACAACAGCAATCTAGAAGCACGCAAGTCTTCGCCCCTCAATTGTTATATCATCTTTTTACCGGGAGTTGGCGATTTTTCGGGGGACGAATTAACGCCGGGAGAATCATTTTTTCTCAAACGTTTAGTTGAAAGTCACCCGCAGTGCGTCGCAGTGGGCGATATTTTTCCTTATTCAGCTTCTAACAAAAGTTTAGGAGGAGAGCGGTTGCTAGCTCCTTTTTGGCGGTTTGCAGAACACGCGAAAAGCGGGCCGATTGCAGCCGATATATTCATCAAAATTCGCAATCTTTGGAGGTTTGCAATTTCTCTCGATTATCGCTACGGCTTTGCATACAATCAGGGAATTGCTCATGCAATTATCGAGCGCATGAATGCTAAATCTCCGATTTCAGTTAATCCTCAAAAACCTTTGCAAGTTATTTTAATTGGCACTAGCGGCGGCGCACAAGTTGCTTTGGGTGCTACTCGCTATCTTAAAGAATGGCTGAATGCAGAAATTACTGTTGTTTCGGTTGGGGGCGTGTTTTCGGGAGAAAATGGTTTTGCAGAAGCCGATCGCATTTTCCATTTACGCGGCACTCGCGATTCAATTGAAGATATTGGCGGCATAGTTTTTCCCACTCGCTGGTACTGGTACGCGACTTCTCCTTTCAATCAAGCTCGTTTACAAGGCCGCTATGCAGAAGCTTTCAGCGGCCCTCACCAGCACGAGGGGAATGATGGATATTTTGGGGAAAATCTCGCGGAGAACGGTCAAAAGTATGTAGAGATCACCCTGGAAAAGATTAATCAATTGCCTGTTTGGTCTGATGGCGCGTCCGATTGATGGGTTCTCGCATATTCGGTGCTTATACAACCATCGGACATCATATCAATCGGTAACATCAGCTACTCTGCATTTAAATTGATCTAAAGAAATAATAAAATTCTTCTGGGCCATTGCTCCGCAGCACCGCCCGGAATATACAATTTAAATGCACAACAGCTTAGTCATTAGTTATTAATTGTGTCATTGTTCGTTGTGCGTCGCTTGAAGCTTGGCTTTGTTGCCTTCGAGTCTCTACCGCAATTCCCGATGCCCGATGCCCCATTCCCTATTCCCTATTCCCTATTAACAATGTCTCGACCCACATTATATATTGCCATCACCAATCACGGATTCGGTCACGCTGTCCGAGTTTCCTCCGTAGCTGCAAAAATTCAAGAATTAAATCCAGATATTTTACTAATTATCACCACAACAGCGCCTCGCTGGCTGCTAGAATGTTACATTACTGGCGACTTTATCCT
>JBDTEI010000205.1:0-2710 GCA_039922675.1 Microcoleus sp. | reverse complement strand
TCAGAAACCGGGTTTCTTTCGATATTTCTCGTTGGTAAACAAAAATATTCGTAGAAACCCGGTTTCTCGCCTCCCATCCGTAAATCCTGAATCACCAATCACCAACTTACCATTTTATCAATTGTGCGTCTTGATTAAAAAACCTGTGGCACAATCCCTCAGTCAACAATAGAGTTGCGATTAAAGTTGCCAGCGCTAACACAAACATAATCAAAATCTGGTAAGATGCAGCATCTAGCGGACTGACACCGCTCAGCATTTGACCTGTCATCATTCCCGGCAATGTCACAATTCCTACGACTGTCATTGTGTTTAATGTGGGGATTAATCCAGCTTTGATCGCATCTTTGCGGTACTGTTTTACTGCTTGCTGCGGAGTCGATCCTAAACTTAAATGGGTTTCTATTTCTAACTGGCTGCTGTTAACTGTACTCACAAGTCTTTCGCCGGCGATCGCCCCTGAGTTCATCGCATTGCCCAAAATCATCCCCGCTAGGGGAATCAAATACTGCGGTTCGTACCAGGGGTCAGGTTGCAAAATTAGCAAGTTTGTATAGCCCAAAGTCAAGGCCGTACTAATAAAAATCGAACCCGAAACTAACGGTAGTAAGTGCTTGATTTTTTTGCTGATGCGGTTGCTGGCCACCGTGCTAGCCGTTGTCAGCATGATTGCTAAAAATGCTAGCACCAGCCAAGGATTTTTTCCCTCCGGCGCAAACACGACTGCGAGCACGTAGCCGACTCCGACTAGCTGGATCAGGGTGCGCCCCGCCGCGATCGCGATCGCCCCGGACAACCCCAATTCCTGCCACGCCGAAAGCCCGATCGCGATCGCCACCATCCCCAAAGCCCAACCCAAATCAGTAAAATTTAGCTGAATTAACATCCGCGTACCCTTTCGATAAAGTGATTGTTTGCCCGTCCAACTATAAGATATTTGAATAAACGTTTCTGAAAAACAGTTTTGCTGCAAAAATTTGCTTTGATGATGGTTGCAATTTGTGGTGTGAAGAGTGAATAATGTTCCCCCCCTCGACTTAACCCAGCAGTACGCCCAGATTGGCGACGAACTCAGCGCTGCGGTACAAAAAGTGCTCGCCTCTGGCGGCTACGTAGGCGGCCCAGCCGTCAAGAGTTTTGAGCAAGAGTTTGCCAACTACACAGGCGTTTCCGACTGCGTTGGCTGCAACTCCGGTACCGATGCGCTGATTTTGGCCTTGCGAGCTCTCAAAATTGGCCCTGGCGATGAAGTGATTACCACTCCTTTTACCTTCTTCGCTTCGGCTGAAACCATCAGCGCCGTCGGCGCAACTCCCGTATTTGTCGATATTGACAGCGGGACTTTTAATCTGGATGTCGAGCTCTTGGAAGCCGCAATTACCGAAAAAACTAAGGCAATTATGCCGGTTCACATCTTCGGCCAACCCACAGACATGACTCGGTTGATGGAAATTGCCACCAAGCATAACCTAGCCGTAATCGAAGATTGCGCCCAGTCTGTCGGGGCCGAGTGGGAGTCTCGAAAAGTGGGTAGCATCGGCCATGTCGGCTGCTTCAGCTTTTATCCGACCAAAAATTTAGGCGCTTGCGGTGACGGTGGGGCGGTGACAACAAACGATCCAGCCCTCGCAGCTTCGATGCGAATGCTCAAAGAACACGGACAGTCTTCTAGGTATTTTTACGAAGAAATCGGCTACAACAGCCGTTTAGATGCCCTGCAAGCGGTGATTCTCAGTATTAAATTGCGCTATCTCGACAGTTGGAACTCCCAACGTCGCGAGAAAGCAGCCGTTTATGGCGAATTTCTCTCCCGCGTGCCCGGAGTTGCTGTCCCCAAGGAATTGCCGGCAGCAAAGGGAGTTTGGAATCAATATACAATTCGCTTGACAAGTCAAGACACGATCCGGCTGACAAGTCCAGAAGACGCGCCAAATCCTGCTGGCAATTTCCGGGACTCGATGCGGACTAAGTTGCAGGAATCCGGCATCGGTTCGATGGTTTACTATCCGTTACCTTTGCACCTGCAACCTGTTTACAAATCTTTGGGTTATCAAGCCGGTCAGTTGCCTGTGGCTGAGCAAGTTTGTCGCGAAGTGTTGTCTTTGCCGATGTTCCCGGAACTTTCGAGGGATCAACAAGAGCGGGTGATTTATGGGCTGAAAGATTGCTTGGTAAAGGGCGGATAGGATTTAGTGGCTTTTGTGCGATCGCCCTCATCAAGAGAAACGTCCGAGGACATAGGAATTGCAGGGTTGCAGTGCCGTACTGGTGTAGCGGTCAGGGAGAGCGGTCAAGTATTTTGACTGAGCACTTGTACTTTTATGTACTATAATCTTAATGAAAAGAAACAAATTTAGGCTGGCAATCCGCCTTAAACGGGTGCATTTTCCGCTCGCCTAAAATTTGCGATCGGTTAATGATGAAGAAAGAAGTTCGGCAACGGATTCTGTAACGGATGTAACGGATAGAAGGAAGAAGGAAGACTTGTCTGCCAGCGTAGCCGAAGGAAAAAGGTTTTAACTTTCGACTTCCGATGCCCGATGCCCGATGCCCGATGCCCGATGCCAAATTCCAAATTCCAAATTCTCGATTTAACCTGCAATTTTCATAAAATCAGAGGAAAATAAACGAGTGCCTCAGTATCAATTCACTCAGGCTAGACGCTACGATCCACAAGCGATCGCTCAGTATTACCGCAAACGTCCTTGGA
>JBDTEI010000204.1:0-6567 GCA_039922675.1 Microcoleus sp. | reverse complement strand
CATCAAACAATTTTAGATTTAAGATTTAAGATTTTTAGATTTTTGAATTGGGGGAATTGGAGGCAGAGCCTCCGGGTATGTATTCCCAGGCAGAGCCTGGGAACAAGTCTTATGCCCAATGCCCAATGCCCAATGCCCAATGCCCAATGCCCAATGCCCAATGCCCAATGACTATTGACTATTGACTACTGATAACCTTGATAATTTTTTCACCAGGATTGAGGTCAAAAACTCGATCGCCCGCAGCATCTTTCCCCCAAAAAGCTATAGCATCAGTAGTCGATCGCAGCAGGCGGCCAGAATTAGTAAAAAGTTTAACATCCGTACCCGGAACAGCAAGCAGCAAGCCAACCAAAGCATCTTTAGGCTCTGCAAAGCGAAAAGCTTGAGTGCCAATTTCGCCACGGTTAGTCAGTCTGACAGAACCCGCAGGCATTCGTTTGGCCCAACCCAACTCCGAAAATAGCATCAGACTGTCCTCCGGGTCGAGAGTGATGCAGCCGACCAACTGTTCCTGCTTCCGCAACCTAGTGACTTGAGAACCCTGGGCGGTGCGGCCCATCGGCGGCAGTTGTTCGTCATCAACATCAAATCGGAGAACTCGGCCTCCCGAAGTTGCGACGGCTACTTGGTCGCCAACTTTGCTGAGACTAGCGCTGCGTAGTCGATCGTCCTCCTTGAGTTTAACAACAGTAATGCCACGATTAGTCAACTCAGCAAATTCCTGCATTGGCAAGCGCTTTATTTTGCCTTGTTGAGTCAGAGTTACTAAATCCCCCACCTCCGAATTTTCCGGCAAAATAAAGTGTGCAACTGTGATTTCCGAGAAAGCGCGACCGGCACTTTCTTTAGTAGCACTGGGCGACAACAAACCAACAATGGGTGTTCCCCGGTCTTTTTGGCTGCTACTAGGAATATCGGCCACTTTCAGCGGGTAAGCTTTGCCGTTAGGAGTTAAGACTACCAAAGTGCGATCGGTTTTCGTCAGGTTTGCCGTCACAATAAAATCTTCATTTTTCTCTAAAGCTGAAACCGATTTTTCGCGACTTTTCGAGCGCGGACGTTCGCCAGTCGGCAAGCGCCGCACGTACTGCTTGTGCGAAAATTCAACAATTGTTTCCTCCGGTTCAATATCGGGCAATAAATTAGGCAAAATTATTGCCGGCAACAAAGGCTTCACACCAGCATTTTTCTTGCCAGCAGGTTGTGTTTGGGCCGTTTTCGCGCGTCCGGTTCCATTGGCGAATTTAGTGCGGCGTTCGTCAGCGTACTTGCGTTTGAGCGATCGCAATTCCTTCTTTAAAGCCTTCAAAAGTTCGCGTCGGTCGCTCAACAACCGCTGCAATTCTTGAATATTTCCCATCAACTCATCCAACTCAGATTGCAAATTTTGTCTTTCCAAACCAGTCAGTCTGCGCATCGGCATCGCCAAAATCGCATCAGATTGACTTTCGCTCAAATTGAGGCGAACTTGGAAAGTTTGCTTAGCAGTAGTACCGTCAGGAGAATTTCGGAGAATGTCGATCGTAGTATCAAGATTTGTCAAAGCCAACATTAAGCCTTGGACAATGTGACAGCGGCGTTCTGCCGCCTGCAACTCGTAATTGTAGCGACGGGTGAGAGTCACTTCTCGGAAATCCAGAAATTCCTGCAACAATTGTCTCAGCGTCAACTGTCGAGGTTGACCGTTGACAATTGCCAGCAAAATCGCGCCAAAATTTGTTTGCAGGTCAGTTTGTTGGTAAAGACGAGCCAGCACCGCTTCTGGGGTAAATTCCCGCTTGAGTTCAATCACAACTCGAATCCCATCGCGATCGCTTTCATCGCGCAAATCAGAAATACCGTCGAGGCGGCCGGCATTCACCAACTCCGCCACCTTTTCAATCCAAGCCGCCTTATTTACCTGAAACGGAAACTCCGTCACGATAATCGCCGTTTTAGTGCGCACCTTGCGATTACCAGGCACTTCTTCTACCCCAGCCACACCCCTGACCGCAATGCTACCTCGACCCTTAGTGTAGGCGTCAACAATGCCCTCGGTAGAGACGATTTCCCCTCCGGTCGGAAAATCCGGCCCCGGAATCAGTTCGATCAACTTCTCATCCGAGAGTTCCGGGTTTTCAATCAAAGCAATTAAACCGTCTACCACTTCCCCCAAATTGTGCGGCGGGATATTAGTTGCCATCCCCACAGCAATGCCAGTACAGCCGTTGAGTAACAGAAACGGCAACTGAGCAGGAAGCGCCGTCGGTTCCTGCTGCGAACTGTCAAAGTTATCAGTAAAATCAACAGTTGCATCGCCGACTTGGGTGAGCATGGCTTCGTGGGCGATCGATGCCAGTCTAGTTTCCGTGTAGCGCATCGCAGCAGCCGGGTCATTGTCCACCGAACCGAAATTGCCGTGACCCGCCAGCAAAGGATAGCGGCTGGAAAACTCCTGAACCATGCGCACCAGAGCGTCGTAAACCGATTGGTCGCCGTGGGGGTGATATTTTCCCAAAACATCTCCAACTACCCGGGCGCACTTGCGGTAAGGTCTGTCTGGTGTCAAACCAAGTTCGTGCATCGCGTACAAAATTCGACGGTGCACAGGTTTTAAACCGTCGCGGACATCAGGCAAAGCTCGCCCGACGATCACACTCATGGCATATTCGAGGTACGATTGCTGCATCTCGGCGTGCAGAGGCGTAGAAATTACTTGCCCGGAAAGTAGGTTGAGTTGTTTAGCCATGAGTCCTTATGTCCGTTAATTCCTGAGTGAAGACAGCCTCTGTCAATAATGCTCAGGTTGCCTGTCTCGATTGAAAAGCGTTTGCTTGACAGCGAACCGAAAGTTCGACAAAACCGCCCAGCGGGAGGAGAAAAATAAATTTAATAGGTGAAAGCAGTGGTGAGAGTGCCAAAGATGGGCAACACTTGCCTCTTACTCTCCACTCTTACACTAACCTCTATGTTGCCTAGCTTTGCGCCTATGTGTCTATTTACCGCCAGCCGCGAGAAAGTTGATTCACGGTCATGCTTTTCCTTATAATCGCTCACAAATGCCGATCGTTCAGAATTGGGCGCCGTCAAAAGCTCTCCTCGCGAGTTCTCAAGCGTCTGACACCAGCTCGATCGACCAAAGAGTCGATATTTGGCCGTCTCCAGCGGTCAAAACTCAGAATTGGGAATAATCCCCAACCATCCCCGCTATATTCGCCACTCCGAATGCTGCGGCGAGAGTATGTGAATCAAAATTGCTTTACTCTAAGAGCAAGAAAGAAAATAATTGTCAAGGCTCCCACTCTCAGTCGGAGCCTTGACCGAAAGAAAGGATAAGCAGCAGCTAAGCAAAAGATTGTCTGTGATGTTCGAGGGGGGAGAGGGAGATTATCGGTCGTGGGGGAGAGAATGTGACCGTGAAGGGGAATAGGGAATTCAAATATACAATTTAAATCCACAACAGCTTACTAGAAACTTGCTACAGGGGAATCTTGAGACGATCGTCAGTGTCAGGTCTAGTTCTCAAAAACAACTAAACTGTTTATCTAAGGTAGACAATTATTTGGAATATTCTAGTAGACTATGGTAGATTGTAGTAATATCAATAGGTTCAACCTATTATACGTTGAAGCATTTCCGCATCTAAACGCGGATGTATTGTAGTAGACGTGACTGAAGAATATACATCTAAAACCTGTTCAAAATGTGGACAGATCCACAAAAACTTAGAAGGTAACAAACAGTTTGTCCTTCTTGCGGTAATACCATCGGGCGTGATATAAATGGCGCTTTTAGCATTTTGTTAAAGGCTGTGAGAGATCCCTCCACAAAGGCGTGAGATTGCATCTTACCAAATTGTGCCATACACAGTAGAGGCTGATTTTAAGCTTCTACCGGGTTAAATGTATCTGTCTGTATTTAGTAGTCTAAATGATGGTAATGGATGCTTATAGGCATCTGTACACCCTCTCACGGTTAGTAGCTCAAGGAATATAGGCGGGTTTTGCAGGGTTCCCGGCTGATGGCGCTAAAAACTCTGGATTTTTGACGGGGGAATGTACTCCCCGTGCCATGTTCATCTTTGGACTAAAGTCACAAAGTTTCCATACTTCCCATATTTATTTATGAAAACCGTTCTGATTGTAGAGGACGATTTGGTTAATGCTCGGGTTTTTTCCAAAATACTGACTAAGCGGGGGGGCTTAGCTGTCAAGCACACGGAAAATGTTGAAGAGGTGATGCAGATTGCTGCTGCCGGCGAAGCTGATTTGATTTTAATGGATGTGTCTCTTTCGCGCAGTGTGTATCAGGGAAAGTCTGTTGACGGCATTAAGATTACTCAACTGCTGAAAGCTGACCCGCAAACGGCCTCGCTGCCGATTATTTTGGTGACTGCTCACGCGATGGCCGGTGATAGAGAAAATTTTCTGGATCAAAGCGGTGCCGACGGTTACATCTCTAAACCCGTAGTAGATCATCAAGAGTTTGTCGATCGGATCAAAGCTTTGCTCCCTGACTGATCGAACCAGATGTCACTAACCTCGCTCCCGACAGCGACGGGGCTTGCTAGAAGCCAAGCCATAGGCTAAATACAAGGGAACGGTAAGCCCGAAGTATGACTAGACAAAGGCTCAGAAGCCGATTTGAGTTATCTGAAGGTGGCACTTCAAAAGATGTTACAGGCGCTTGGACTAACCCGTAACCACTCTGCTAGCCAAAGTCGAAGGGATTTATACAACGCCGGCTTATCGCAACTCACAAGTATGCAATACGTCCCAGCAGTCGATTCAAATCAACGCCCGCTAATGCCAACTACATCCAAACGGGCAGAGTGTTGGATCGAGTCTGGAAAAGCAACGCCATTTTTTCGTAAGGGTATTTTCTGCGTTCGCTTAAACGTTGAGCCTTCCGATCGTCATACGCAACCCGTAGCAGTTGGAATCGAACCCGGTTCCAAGCGTGAAGGGTATACGGTCAAATCTAAGGCGCATACCTACCTCAATCAAAAGACCTATGCTGCAATTTTTCCAATCTCACATATTGGAATCGAGGATATTAAATCACTGACTAAAAAAGGTTGTAAGACCTAAATTTTATCGTTTTTGCCACTAGAAGTAGGTAAAAAATGGTGTGATTCCGAATTAGAAAAAATCGCGCCTATAACGCCACTTGATGATTGCGAAGACACTTATCAAACTTGCCAAACATTAGGGTTGAAAAAATCCAAAGCTAAATTATTGTCCAATCGATTTGATGCACATTGCCTTGACTCTTGGGTTTTAGCTTGTTGGTTGGGGGTGACTTTGTATCAGATAAAATTGTGGTAATAGACCTCTTGCAAAAATCCGAAAATACCCTGAAACCATCTGCGTCAATCAGTGTTTATCTGCCCGATATCTGCGGTTGCTCTATGACGCGAAGATTTTTGCAAGAGATCTAATGGAGTGAGTGCAAACCGATTCGGATTTATCGCCGTCAATTGCACGTTTTCAATCCTGGTAAAAATGGCGATCGCCGTCCTTATGGTGGTTCTATGTCGCAAGGACTGAAGCGTATTGAGTTAGAACAAAAAAAAGAATTTTAATTGTTTGTTAACTCAAACAACTAAAACTCTTGATTTTCAAGTTTTCTTGAATTTTGACTTATGCTTTCAGATGAATATCCTTTGCCTTCTTTTTTCTGGCGAGTTGATATGCCGATCGCACCTTCAGCTATGAATTTTCAATTCTCAGTTTTGAGGTCAAAAAATTAAGATTTTTCAACCAACGCTTGCGTCTGCTGGTTGCGATAAACCCAAAAATTGTCGCGCAGTTCAATATCGCTGACTGCACGACAATCTCAAAACACCCCCCTAGTCTTCGTCCTCGTCGAAGTCGTAACCGATATCATCATCATCGTCATCGGCGATCGCCGCTAAGGAATCATCATCAGTATCAGGGACAAAATCATCCTCATCAACCTCAACCTCCTCAAAATCATCATCAGCTTCAACATCAGGGCTAGGGCCGACATCAAAAGGACTCTCGATCGTATACTTGCGGCGAGCAGTGCGATCGTCTAGCACCACATCCTCCTGCAAATCGTGGAGCTCGTCGTCAAACACAGCACCCTCAAAACCCGCATCCTGAACACTAGCATCCTCATAGGCATTAAACCCAGTACCAGCAGGAATCAGGCGACCGATAATCACATTTTCCTTGAGCCCGCGCAGCCAGTCAGACTTACCTTCGATCGCAGCCTCAGTCAGTACCCGTGTAGTTTCTTGGAAGGAAGCAGCAGAAATAAAGCTGTCAGTATTCAACGAAGCCTTCGTAATCCCCAGCAACACGGGAGTATAATCCGCCGGTGCTCCGCCAGTAATCGACATCGCCTCATTCACCTGCTCCACCTGCCGCAATTCCACCAACTCACCCGGGAGCATGGTAGTGTCGCCGCCGTCCTCCATCCGCACTTTGTTAGTCATCTGGCGGACGATTACTTCGATGTGTTTGTCAGAAATATCGACGCCTTGAGACTGGTAAACCGATTGCACTTCGTTGACCAAGAAAGTCTGCACCTGCTGGAAACTCTCCAAAGCCGCCTCAA
>JBDTEI010000203.1:0-10871 GCA_039922675.1 Microcoleus sp. | reverse complement strand
CAAGTGGGTCACATCGAGCGCTTCAATCCAGCTTTTCAGGAACTCGGCAAAGTGCTGAAAACTGAAGAGCTACTGGCATTGGAAGCTCACCGGATGAGTCCTTATTCCGATCGGGCAAATGACGTATCGGTAGTTTTGGATTTAATGATCCACGACATCGACTTGCTCCTGGAATTGGCAGATTCATCAGTGGTAAAGCTGACAGCCAGCGGCAGCAGGGCATCAGATTCAGGTTATTTAGACTACGTGACAGCGACGCTAAACTTTGCTAACGGCATTGTCGCCACTCTGACTGCCAGCAAGGTGACGCACCGCAAACTTCGTTCAATCGCGGCTCACTGCAAGAATTCTTTGACAGAGGCAGATTTTCTCAACAACGAAATCTTGATTCACCGACAAACAACCGCCAATTACGTGACAGATTACGGTCAGGTGCTTTACCGTCAAGATGGGTTGATCGAGAAAGTTTACACCAGCAATATTGAACCGCTCCACGCAGAATTGGAGCATTTTATTAATTGCGTGCGGGGTGGAAATCAGCCTTCTGTGGGAGGAGAACAAGCTCTCAAAGCTCTTCGGCTTGCAAGTTCGATCGAGCAAATGGCTCTCGACGGTCAAGCTTGGTATCCCAAAGAGCTAGAGTCTACTTTGCAAGTTAGCTAAATCGAGAAAAATTGTGTCGTTTCCGGGTGCTTTTACAGTTTGGGTTGGTTGTTCATTGAAGAGGGTAACTGTTCCTCCGCAACCGGATTCGATGTGAGTCGATTTGAGATTTTCGATTGGAGATTGACTCTACAGATGAATCTGAGGGCTTAAACGGTCGATTTGAGAATTTCCATTTTTGATTTGAGATTGACTCCCCATCCTCTATTGGATGATTAAACTGTCGATTTGAAATCAGAGATTTGAGATTAAAGAATTGACTCCACAGATAAATCTGAGGGCTTGAACGAAGATTGAAATTTTTTTGCTCTCCACAACCTAAGTCGGGGGCGAGTATCTCTTTTTTGCCCAAGTCACAATTTAGGCGAAAAAACAGCGACTATTTGACGGCTGATGGTTTTGCTAACTAGCTGATTTCCTTGAGGACTCAGGTGAATGCTGTCTCGATACAAAGTTGGAAGTTGCGCCGCACAATTAAAAATGGGAAGAAAATCTATGTAAGTAATTTTCTCACGTTCGACGAGTTCGGCGAGACGCTCTCTAGCCTTGACTTCCCAGTCACGAGAGCCCTCGCCAAATTCATGGCGCTTGGGCGTTACCGCTAGCAAAAACTCGATGTTAGCGGATACAGCTATTGTCTGGATTTGGCGAATAGCTTCTAAGTTGCAGCCCACTACATCCCCGCTTTCGGCTCCGGGTATGGCCAATTGGCTAGCCGGCGCGGCCAGTAGCAGGTAGCGACTAAATAACTCTAGTGTCGCCGATCGAGGTTGGCGATCGGGATAAGATCGATCGCGCCCCACAACTTCAGCACAAGGAGCCGATGCAAACAAATCGTCCGTATTCAGCAGCAACACCAAAGCCTTGGCCCCAAAAACACCAAACCGCTTAGCATAAGCAAGTTGATTCCTCGGCCCCCAAGAATTGGCTGAGGCGTTGAGAACTTCAAAATCTGAATAGTTGACTTTTGAACCTAATTTTGGATCGCTCGCCAGATGCTGTACTTGCAGCCTCAACTGCCGAGCCATAATTTCCGAGATCGTATCTGTCTGATGCGTCCACCAACCGCCGTTGGCAACAGAATCACCCAACAGCAAGACGCGCAGAGTTTCGGGAGCGGGACTTGGGGCGATCGCGACCGTACGCATCGAATACTCGTTAATCTCAATCCGGTTGCCCAAGCGGCGTACCCTCTGATTTGGCGCCAACAAATAGCCACACTCGGCATCGGCAATATAAATCAAGGGATTGCCAAAACCCAGCAGCACGCGCAGCAGCACTTCGATTGCTGCCCACAATCCTGCCGTGAGGGCCAAAACGATCAGAACAACTTTCAACTATTAACCTCGATCGAAAACGGATACTTGCAAACGACACACATCGTGGCTCGCCCCAAAATTTTAGACGCTAGTTCAAGCTCCGAGATTCCTCTGTGGAGTCAATCGAAAATCCCCAATGCCCCAATCGAAAACGAAAAACCTCGCTCGAAAACGAAAAACTGCTGCTGAATTTGGGGTTTTAGCTACTTGGTTGCCCGATTGAGTCATCCGAATCGCCCCCGTGGATATAGAATTCTAGAATATACCGTCAAAATCCGCCGTCAGCCGTCAGTGAACTTGGTGGTTTCAGGAAACCCGTGGACTTAAAACAAATATTCAAAACGCCGAATCCCATAATCGGTGTCGTACATTTACAGCCTTTGCCAACTTCTCCCCGCTGGGGCGGGAACCTCAAAGCGATTATCGGAAGAGCCGAGCAAGAGGCTACAGCGCTGGCTTCTGGCGGCGCAAACGGTATCATAGTCGAGAACTTTTTCGACGCTCCTTTTGCCAAAGACTGCGTAGATCCGGCTGTAGTAAGTGCGATGACTCTGGTAGTCGAGAGGCTAACAAATCTCGTAACGCTGCCGATCGGCGTTAACGTACTGCGAAACGACGCCCACAGCGCGATCGCCATCGCCTCCTGCACAGGTGCTCAATTCATCCGCGTCAACGTCCTCAACGGCATAATGGCTACAGACCAAGGCTTAATTGAAGGGCAAGCACACCAACTACTCCGCTACCGCCGGGAATTGGGCAGCGATGTCAAAATATTCGCAGACGTGTTAGTCAAGCACGGGCGACCCCTGGGCAGTCCCAACTTGACCACCGCCGTCCAAGAGACGATCGGGCGCGCCTTAGCCGATGCCGTAATCCTTTCCGGCTGGACAACCGGCAGCCCTCCCAATCTCGAAGACTTAGAACTCGCCAGTGCAGCAGCGGGGGAAATTCCAGTTTTCATCGGCAGCGGTGCCTCGTGGGAAAACATTTCCACCCTTATGCAAGCCGCTGACGGCGTAATTGTATCGAGCTCCCTGAAGCGAAACGGCCGCATCGAGCAGCCGATAGATCCAATCCGCGTCAGTCAGTTCGTAGAAGCCGCCCGCCGCAGCTTGTCGCAGAAAGATCTCGAACAGGAAAATAGAGACGCTAATGGCTC
The DNA here is from genome assembly GCA_039922675.1 of Microcoleus sp. Taxonomy (GTDB): domain Bacteria; phylum Cyanobacteriota; class Cyanobacteriia; order Cyanobacteriales; family Microcoleaceae; genus Microcoleus. The sequence continues at coordinate 7,730 of JBDTEI010000203.1, read as the reverse complement.
AAAAGGGCCAACACCGGAACCGGGCAAAGTCAAAAGTAAAACGTAAAATGGGTAATTGGGAATTGGGAAAAAGGTAATGAACATTAAGGTCAACTTAAAGCTGGAACTATTGAAAAATATCGCTTTTGTCCGAGGCGAGATCCCCCTAAATCCCCCTTAGGTCGGGGGACTTTGAGAAGATTATTGTCCCCCCCCTTCTCAAGGGGGGCTAGGGGGTCTCTAGCCTGAGTAACCAAACAGCCGTCTATGATTATGTTTGAGCTGGTTCTTGACAGTAATGGTAATTGGTTATTGGTCATTGGTAATAGCTGAAAACTAAAAACTAACAGTGAAAAAAAGCACCAATTCTCAATTCCCAATTGCCAATTCCTAACTACCAATTCCTAACTACAAATTCCTAACTACAAATTAGCAATTAACAAATAAAAAAATGATTCGCCGACGTTCAACCCCTTGGATTCATCGCTGGTCGAGGACTGTGATGGGAGCGATCGCAGCCATCGGCGTCGTAGAAACGGCTTATCTCACGATCGCTAAATTCACGACAGGCTCGGTCATTTGTCCCACCAGCGGCTGCGACAAAGTTCTCAACAGTCCCTACGCTACAGTCTTTGACACAGTGCCTTTAAGTTTGTTAGGTTGTCTGGCTTACCTGAGCATAGTAATCCTGGCATTTGCTCCCAAAGGCGTCAATCCCAACACCAATAAAGGACTGCACTCTCAACTAGAAAACAAAACTTGGCAAGCGCTATTTATCATCACCGCTGCAATGGTAATTTTTAGCAGCTATTTGATGTATTTGATGGCTTTTGAAATTAAGGATCTGTGCATTTATTGCATCAGTTCCGCCGTGTTTTCACTGTCGTTGTTTGTGCTGGTGATAGTCGGGCGCGAGTGGGAAGATATCGGACAGTTGGTGTTTACAGGCATTTTGGTGGTGATGGTAAGTTCGATCGGTGCCTTGGGACTCTACAACAGCGTCAGCTCACCTGCTGCTACTGTTTCTACCGCCGGAATTGCACCTCCTCCCGTTACTATAACCTCCGGGCCGGCACAAATTGCTTTAGCCCGCCACCTCCGACAAATTGGAGCTAAAGAATACGGTGCTTACTGGTGTCCTCACTGTCACGACCAAAAAATGCTGTTCGGCAAAGAAGCAGCCAAAATAATCAATTATTTTGAATGCGATCCGAAAGGGCAAAATTCCCGCGCTGAAATTTGCCAAGCTGCTGCTACAGATATTAAAGGTTTCCCGACTTGGGAGATTAAAGGTCAGTTTTATTCGGGGACGCAAACTTTGGATAAACTCGCTGAGTTATCCGGTTACACCGGCCCGCGCAACTTTCAAAACTAACAGAATAGTTGGGAATTTTAGATGGCAGATTTTAGATTGTTACGCAGTAAATATCGGTTTGTAATTTACTGGCTAGTTGTCTCCGACTGCGAAATCAATCTAAAATCACGCATCTAAAATTAATTAGACCTCTTGCAAAAATCCGAAAATACCCTGAAACCATCTGCGTCAATCGGTGTTTGTCTGCCCGATATCTGCGGTTGCTCTATGACTCGAAGATTTCTGCAAGAGGTCTATTATAAATTAGTCAAAATTAGTAATATCAAAATTTCAAAAAAACTGGTGACTATCTACTACACTCTCTGCGAATAAATGTTATAAATATTAATTACACAAAAACTCCCGAAATTGGGTTTGTGCTTCCAGACTCATTAGACTCCAATTGCACTCATTCGCTCACTCTGATAAAAAAGCATCTGCGTCTATCTGTGTTGCATCTGCGATCGCACGATCCCTTGAAGATTTATGTAATTCAAGTCTATTAGACCTCTTGCAAAAATCCGAAAATACCCTGAAACCATCTGCGTCAATCGGTGTTGCATCTGCCCGATATCTGCGGTTGCTCTATGACTCGAAGATGTCTGCAAGAGGTCTATTGTGAAATGACGTATTTTGGTTGATCAATCAATCAGGTTTTGCTGTTGCAGCCCGATCGCCCGCAGCGAAAACCCCCAAAATTTGGATCGTCTAAAATCAAAAATATAAAATCGACTCACCATAGCGCACCGAAAAACCAAACAATTCGACAATCAAAAATCAAAAATCCACCATCTGCCACACAAAAAAAACCAAAATTTGGATCGTCTAAAATCAAAAATATAAAATCGACTCAGCATGGCGCACCGAAGATGTAAAAGCTATATGTAGTAGTAGCTTAGATTCTCGAAGGGCGAGGCAAAAATCCCCAAAATATGCTAAAAACCATCAAAAAATGGCTCGATCGAGAACGCCGAGTATTGATTACTGCGAGTGCCGTGGGCGGTACGGTGATTGTACTGCGCTGGTTCGGATTTTTGCAGGTGTGGGAATGGGCTGCTTTCGACAACTTTGTGCGCTGGCGGCCCGCCGAACCAACTGATTCGCGTATCGTCATTGTAGAAATTAAGGAAGCTGACTTGCAAAAATACGGCTACCCAATTTCCGACGCTGTATTGGCCCAATTGCTGCAAAAATTGCAGGCTGGCAAGCCGCAGGTGATCGGCCTCGACGTTTACCGAGATTTGCCGACTCAACCGGGTAACGCCGAATTGCTCAAAACTTTTAAAACTATTCCCAACTTAATCGGCATTGAGTTGATGCCAGATGAAACCAGGTTCGGAGTTCGCCCGCCTCCGGTACTTGAAAAGCTCGATCGAATCGGTTTCAACAACGTTGTCATCGACGCTGACTCAAAAGTGCGTCGAGCTCTGCTCTACGGTTGGCCAGGAGACGGCAAAACTCATGAAAGTTTCGCGCTCAAACTGGCTTTGCGTTACCTGGAGCGCGAAGGGATTTCCCCTCAACCTGCAAAAGTCAATCCTAAATACTTGCAGTTAGGCAAGGGGGTGTTTCGACCTTTTGAACCGAATGATGGTGCTTACGTGCGATCGGACAATCGCGGCTATCAAATTCTCGCCAACCTCCGCGGCCCGCGAGGCAGTTTCCGCACCGCATCGATGAGCGACGTGCTTTCTGGCAAAGTACCTGCTGATTTTGTACGATCGCGCGCTGTCTTGATCGGTTCCAATGCCGCCAGCCTCAAAGACTTTTACCAAAATGCTTACAGCTCCGGTTTGTTTGCTCCTCCCCAGCAAATACCGGGAGTCGAGCTTCAGGCTCATTTCTTGAGCCAAATTTTGAGTGCTGCCCTCGACGGACGCGGTGGTATCAAAGTTTTGCCCAAGGCTGGGGAGTTGCTGTGGATTTTACTGTGGTCTTGGGCGGGAGCTTGTGCGAGCTGGAAGTTGCGATCTCTCGGGCGATCGGCTTGCTGTTTGTCAAGTATGAGTCTCGGTCTAAGTGCCAGTTTATACTTAGCCTGTTTGGCCGGTTGGTGGCTGCCGTTAATTCCTGCAATCCTCAGTCTTTTGGGTTCTGGCTGCGCAGTTGTGGCTTATCTGGCTCACTTACAAGAAGAATTAAAACGGTCTAAAGATTTTTTACAATCGCTAATCGATACAATTCCCGACCCGATTTTTGTCAAAGATAGAAATCACCGCTGGCTTGTTTTGAATCAAGCATATTGTCGGTTGATCGGCTATCCTTTAGAAGTTTTAATTTGCCGCACAGATTACGATTTATTTCCCCAATCCGAAGCCGATATATTTTGGCAGCAAGACGAATTAGTATTGCAAACTCACCAGCCGCTAGAAAATGAAGAATATTTTACCGACGCTCATAAAGTTACGCATCTGATTGCGACTAAAAGATCCCTCCACAAAGATGCTGCGGGAAACCTATTTTTAGTGGGAGCGATCAGAGATATTACCGAGCGTAAGCTCCGGGAAGATGCTTTAGAACAAAAAAATGCTGAACTCAGCCACCAAGCTTATCACGATGCTCTCACCGGTTTGTCCAACCGCAAAATGTTTTACGAATGCTTGCATCTGTCTCTAGAAAAAGCCTCCAGCAATCAGGAATTGGTAGCTTTACTATTTTTAGATTTAGATGGATTCAAGTCAATTAACGACACTCTCGGACACAATGTGGGCGATTTACTATTAAAAACAGTTGCCAGTCGGCTCAAAAAATGCTTGCGTGGCAGCGATACTATCTCGCGATTGGGCGGCGACGAGTTCACAGTCATTCTGCCCGGAATTCCCGGTCGCGAGGAAACTGCGAAAGTAGCTGAAAAAATTTGCGACGCCATCATGGAGCCTTTTATTTTAGAAGAAAATACAGTTTCTGTAACTACAAGTATTGGTATTAGTTTGTATCCAATTGACGGTCAAGAGTCAGATGTTTTAGTCAAGAATGCCGATGCTGCGATGTATCGTGCTAAGGAATGCGGGAAAAATCAATATCAATTTTTTTAATTAATATCAGTTCTAAAAAATAATCCAACTGTAGGCCCGTGCTGCAAACTTTTATGGAATCAGCTATTGCCCATTCTTCAATCTAACATATAACATCCTTCAATCTGTCATCTATCATTAGATAGAGTTATAACAAATATCAAACTTAGGACAGCAAATTGCCGTGTTATCTAAATGTTAAAAAATATTACAAAATATGAGGTGAGTTTAAAAAAAGAATGCAACGGCAGATCCGTGTTCCAAACCCTTATGCAGTAAGTGATTCCCATCGCAAATCGCAAATCGCAAATCGCAAATTGTAGGAGACCAGAGACAAAATTAAAATCGCCACAAAGCCTTGATTTAAAAAGGTTTAAGTATATTTACGAAAGTTAATTAAAGGAAATGTAAAGACATAAGTGGAATTACGTAAACTGATAGATAATAGGTGGTAGGGACGTGCATCTACTTCAGTGATTTGGATAAGACTATGAACACTATGCGTACTTTGGTTCAGCTCACGACAACGGCAACTCTGGCTGTGGGTCTGCAAGTCAGTACGATCGGCATTGCAAATGCCGCCTTACTTGCCAGCAACTCAACCAGTAACTCAACCATAGAGCGTAGCTTGCGGGGCGGGACGCCATCGACCTCCACAGTCTTGACATTTGCGCCAACCTCTCAGGTTCCAAACAACCCCAAAAAATACGAACCCGACCCGAACGGGAGCCCCAAAAGTGACGGTACGGGGACGCGCTGACCAATTTTTCAATCTTCTATTCGCCCAGATTGGTACCAATTCGATTGGTGAATTAAAGTGTGCCTGCACCAATCCCGATCGGTGAGGGGATAGTCCACCCGGTAGTGACCGCCGCGACTTTCCGTGCGAAACGCAGCACTTTTGAGAATTAAGTAGCCAATATCCAATAAATTGCCAACTTCCCCCCAATTTCGCAAAACCGAGCTATTTTCCGCATTATCCGGCGAAAAATCAATAATTTGTCTGGGCTCCAAATTGAGCAAAGCTTGACTCAAAGGCAAAGAGGCAAATTCTTGTCGCCAAATCTCCACTTGGACGATCGCACTTTCCAAATCGCGTTGTCCTCGGCAAATTCCCGCACTCTGCCACACCAAACTCGGCAATTCGACTCGCAATTTTTCGATCGTCTCAATCTCCTGTGGAGAAATCGATTTTTCCCAGATTTCCCCTACATCTTCATCATCCGTGAATGGCTTAGACTTTTCACCTTCTACCTGCAAAAGTCCCATTTGCGCGCCAAAAACCAGACATTCCAGCAGCGAATTGCTCGCCAACCGATTAGCGCCGTGTACCCCCGTGCTGGCAGTTTCTCCCACCGCGTACAAACCCGGAATCGAAGTTTGGTTGAACTTGTCAGCCACAATCCCTCCCATCCAGTAATGGGCGGCGGGCGTCACCGGCACCGGTTCGGAAAAAATATCAATTCCCCAATCAGCGCACACTTGAATAATATTCGGAAACCTGTAGCGCAGTCGATCGACCGCAATCGGGCGCAAATCCAGCCAAACATGAGGTTCCCCCGTCTTCTGCAAGTGGCGGAAAATAGCGCGGCTGACAACATCGCGAGGGGCGAGTTCCCCGCTGGGGTGAGAGTCAAAAGCAAAGCGATATCCCTTGCTGTCAACCAAATGAGCTCCTTCTCCCCGCACCGCTTCGCTAATCAGAAACCGCGGCGCGCCCACTTTGCTAAGGGCTGTTGGGTGAAACTGCACAAATTCTAAATCTCGCAGCAGCGCCCCGGCACGCCACGCAATGGCTACCCCGTCCCCGGTACTTACCGACGGGTTGGTGGTTTGGGCAAAAACTTGTCCGCCGCCGCCTGTAGCCAGCACTACGGCGCTAGCCCGCAGCCATTTGACTCGGGAGTCGCATATCGAGCTAATGCCCACGCAGCGCCCGGTTTCGTCTCGCCACAGACTTAAAGCAAAGGCTGGGGATACGAGTTGAATGTTTTTGCGGCTTAATACTTTTGCTGTCAGGGTACTAATAACTGCTTTACCCGTAGTGTCGGCGGCGTGGAGGACTCGGCGGCGGGAGTGGGCGGCTTCTAAGGTGAGGGCTAAATCTGGGCCGGTGCGATCGAATGCAACGCCCATTTTTACCAGGGAATCAATGCAAGCTGAAGCTTCCTCGACTAAAAATTGCACTGCTTCCAAATCGCAGAGACCGGCTCCCGCAGCCAGTGTATCCTGAACGTGCAGCGCTGCTGAATCTTCAGGGGCGATCGCCGCGGCAATCCCTCCTTGGGCCCAATCGCTGGCAGAAACAGGCAGGATATTTTTATTAATCAAGCCCACGTGCAAATGTTCTGGGAGGCAAAGTGCCGTGTACAAACCGGCTGCGCCAGCACCTATCACCAATACGTCAAATTTGTCAGTCATAAGTCTGCCGATTTGAGATTTTTTGATTTGAGATTTTAGATTTTAAAATTAATTTTACAGATAAATATGGCGAATATAAATGTCGATTTGAGATTTGAAATTTGACTCTACCAATGATTTGAAGGGCTGGAAATGTCAATTTTAGATTTAACAATTGAATAATTTAATCTACAGATATATCTGGATTTAAACTAATATCTAATTTTTTTGCTCTTCACAATATCGGAGCCTTGTCTCCGTCTTTGGGTGCGAACCTTTGTAAAGGCCTTCGTCAGCCGGAGCAGAAGTCATAAGCCATAAACCATAAGCCATAAGCCATAAGCCAGAATTCATGAATTAACAAAAAATTAGTTCTGACTGATGACTAATGACTGATGACTAATGACTGATGACTCCTGACTAATGACTAATGACTAATGACTTCTATCGAATGCCTTCAAATGAGACCCGATACTACTTAGTCGTAAAAACCGTTGTTCAACCTGGTGTCTCCTTCAATAAATACAGATTCGACATCAGTTACGGTGAATTTGTCCAAGTTAGCTTGCAGCACCTTTTTCTGAGCATCCGTCAAACCTGAAATCTTGAGTATGTCCTCAACGTTTTCGTAAGGAGCATTCTTAATAATTTGTCCAGCTAAAGTAGGATACAACCCTCGAAAGTCCCGAAAGTCCCGGACGCCGCTGTTGTTCAAGTCAAGTTTTTTGCCGTATTCTGTGGCAAGCTTATCATCGGCGCGATTGGTTCTAGTCGGAACGTCAAGCACTATGAGCGATGATGATGGCAAGACGATACGGCTCAAGATCCCCGCGTTCGCACTCATGTCTCCAGCCCATGCAAAGCAGCCCAGCACTAAGCCCAATACTGCCAATAGACGACCCAATCGTTTCATGAAGTTTTGTCTCCCAATTTCATACACAGCATTTATGTAGAGACTACCATTTTGCTTATGCAGTTTTTCA
>JBDTEI010000202.1:0-3072 GCA_039922675.1 Microcoleus sp. | reverse complement strand
TGATTCTTTGCCGGCAAGCTGTACCTGAGTTTGTCCTAATTCTGTTTCTAATTCCAGCAGTTTTGCCAAGGCTTCTTGAAAATGCGCTTCTTTGCCGGCAAGCTGTACCTGAGTTTGCCCTAATTCTGTTTCTAACTTCAGGACTTTTGTTAACGCTTCTTGAAATTGCGATGTTTGACCGGCAAGCAGTGCCTGAGTTGTCCCTAATTCTGTTTCTAATCCCAGCAGTTTTGCTAAAGCTTCTTGAAAATTTGTTTCTTTTCCTGCAAGCTGTACTTGAGTTTCTCCTAATTCTGTCTCTAATCCCAACACTTTTATCTGGGCTTGTTGGAATTGTTCTTGCCACTGTTTGAGTTCGGAATTACTGGTTTTTTGGTGTTTTTCCAGCAAGCGAATTTTTAGCCAATCTTCAAAGGGCCCGACAGAAGATGCTGGGAAGTGAATAATTTTATCGCTGGCTAACTTAGATTCGCTGCTGAGATTTCCCGCTTGGATTTCTAACAGTTGATAGAGTTCTAATGCTTCGGGAAAATATTGTTCGATTAAACTCGGTCTATGACTTTTAACAATATCATTGACTAATAAAGATTCTTCAAAATTGTCGGCTGGTATTACACCTAAATTAACATTAAATTTGTCGTTGACTCGATCGATAAAAAGTTCGGGAGTGTTCCCGATCGGGTAAACGTTGGCCAGCAGACAGCGCTCGGGAAAACGTTCGTACAATTCTAAGACTTTTTGGTTATAGTGAATCCACATTTTTACTGCCATTTCGGGATTTTGCAGCAAGCTGACATCGGTTCCCCGGCGGTACAGGGAATCTACTACTTCCCAGGGCGATCGATAAACGCAGATGAAATTGGCTTCGGGGAGCAAATTTAGCCAAAAATCCCAAAACAAAGCTGTTCGTGGGTCTTTCCAGCCCCAATGCTTGTCAGTTTGTTGGTTTTCGGCGATCGCCCGTTTAGCAATTTCCACATATTCGGCTGCTACCGGAATCGTTTTTTCAAAAGTGCAGCCGAGTTCATCAATGCCGTGCGATCGTAAAACACTCTTGTGAAACTCCACAAAATCAACATTCTCGAAATGACCTTTCACATTTCCGTCGGCCGGGCCCACTAACTTTTTGCCAATATCAACCCCGACTTTCTGAAACAAAGAAGCCGTTAAAGACGTACCGGAACGGTGCATTCCGGTAACAATAAAAACCGACGGTTTGCTGTCATTTGTACTCACAATTTCTCTCCCTCGCCCTAATCCCCAAACCAATTTTACTTATTACGCCACTTTTACAAAAAAATGCAACTTTAGGCAAGAACCTAATGCTTAGTCCATCATTTATCCCCATCTCAAATCTCAAATTTCAAATTATTTTATTCTCCCGCTAAACCGAGCGATCGCCTGACTTGAAACCACGCGCTTCTCAGCTTCCAGAACTTGCTGCTTTCCATTGCCACAACTCGACTTTGCGATTGCTCTAGTTCTTGCTTGACATTGATTAGCATATTTCCAGTTTGCTCCAACTCCATTTGCACAGATACTAACTGAGTTTGAGTTTGCTCTAACTGTGCTTGAGTTGAAATTAATTGAGTTTGAGTTTCTTGCAACTTCGTGTGAGCCTCTTCTAACTTCGTTTCAGTAATCATTAACTTACTTTGACTTTGCTCCCATTCTATCTTAGCCGCAGCTAATTGAGTCTCAATTAATTTAAGTTTGGTCTGAGTAGACCCCAACAAAGACTGCGATCTCCGTTGACTGACCAGCGATTCCACAGTGCAAGTTTCCAGAATCCATGTCAAACCGTAGTTATTGATTGCTTTGACGGTTAACACATCCTGCGGCGCCAAAGTGTTTTTCGGTAAATAACAGTTCCAACCAGACTGCAAAGCCACATCAGTTTCAAAATGTCCTGCCACATCCGAGCGATCATAAAAAGGCTCGCACCTCTGCACAATCTGGTTGTTTACCAGCACTTGCACATCCTCAATTCTACCGCCAAGATTCACATCAGCCGCCCATCCTTCCAGATACAAATTTTCCTTATTCGTAAAAGCAGCAACATCAATATATCCTTCCGGGTGCTGATTGAATTTCAACTCCGAAAAATCTCTAATCAGCTCATTTGTGACAACATACAAATCCTGAAACCTGCATATACCTTTTTCGATGCGGTGAACCAAAGCTTTACCACCGCTAACTCGCGCGACAACTTCTCTGACAAACTTTTCAGTTACATAAGTTGTGCCGTATTCCTCCTTATCCAAAGACTGACTTTCGCTTTGGGCGCTGAACAAAATACCATTAGCAGGCATTTCTACATGAGGAGCACGCAAACACTCATCGTGAACGCTGAACATCAAAATGCCGTTAGGAGTCAACAAATCATACAAATTTTGCAACCAACTCGTAAAAGTTCTTTCCGGCATATGGCTGAAAAAAGAATTAGCCAGAATGCAGTCAAACTTGCGGTCAATTAAATAATTTTCTGGTTTTCCCGTAGAGACAATACCGCTGACGCCGAAGTATTGAGTTTGAAACTTGACCGCGTTAGCATAAATATCCGACACCCAAATTCGTTCCGGCGGCATTTCCTGAATCAAAAACCGCGTAAACCTGCCGTAACCGCAGGCAAAATCCAGAAAAGACGGTACATTTTCAAAACCGCCAAAATGCCAATCTACGACTTGTTTAACCGTATCCAGGATGCGGCGCCCGATCGCATAATAGCGCACCAAAGCCCGATCGCGATCGTCTTTGACATTGCTCAAAGCAAACAAATACATTTCATCGTCTTCGCAGATATTCAGTTTAAAATCTTCGGGAAACTTAGCTTGCTCTCGAATAAATGCTTTGATTACCGGATTTTGGACTAAATCTAAATCGAGTTCGCTCATTATTTTCATAGAATTTTAGATAGCTTCGGTTGACTGCTCTTGCACCAGAGAATCAGAATTAACAACAGTTAAACACGGTTCGATCAGCAAGTCAACGATGCCGTTACCGCAGGACTCAGTACAAGACTGAACTCTAAACATCGCCACATCAACGCAGCGATCCAGATAAGTTAAATCC
>JBDTEI010000201.1:0-3732 GCA_039922675.1 Microcoleus sp. | reverse complement strand
GCAATTGATTCGGAGTTGGCTCGATTCACAGTCACTGTCATGCCCGATATCCTCAATCTTTGTCTAGCTAATGTTACACAAAAATTGCCATCTGAGCACCCTCTCACCTTAGAAATTAAAGCATTATTATGACTCCTGCGAAGTCTGTTAAGTGTCGCCTGTGAAAACTCCAAGCGCAACTAATTATTTTTCTGGTTTTTAATGTACCTGCATAAGTCTATACGCTTGGGTTAATGCTTGTCCGAAGATAGGAACGAAGCAATCCCAGAGTCTATTCTTCCTGACCTTTCTATGTTGGCATCTATTTCTTAACCGTATTGCTGCATAATTGATGAATATTTGACGTATATTTTTATATAAATTTTATAACGATCGCATCGTACAGATTAATAGTACAGAGGTCAAAATATCATGCCAAACGAGCAGGCTTGACCCGGAGAATATGATGCGATCCTTGGCGGTCAAAATTCAACTCCTTTAGATGCGGCGGTACTCGGAGGAATTGTAGGCGTTAAAAGCCGATTAGCCTCGCCCACCCTTGAAGTAAGGATCGCTGCACTGTCGGAAGCGCTGAAATATTGAGATGCAGGATTAGATTTGATAATGGGAGCATTGCAGGATAAGTCAGTATAGCTAAAATTAGCTGCCTATTCACTGCTGAAAGATAGAAATGATGAGAAGGTAAAACAATATTTACAAAACTATTCTCACTGCTTCACCGAAGACCTGGGCAACTCAATTATACTGGAAATGATTTACATTTCCGGTGGTAAATTGATGATTGGTTCGCCAGTAACAGAAGTTGATAGATATAGAATTTATAAGGAAGGTGAGAAGCCTCAAGTCACAATACCCGATTTTTATGCAAGCAAATACCCCATCACCCAAGCACAGCGGGAAGTAGTAATGGGAAAGAGAATCAACGAATCGACTTTCACGGGCGAAAAACGTCCTGTTGTAAATGTATCGGGGCTTCGAGCTTTTTTATTCTCTAGAAAACTATCGGAAAAAACTGGTAAAAAATATCGTCTCCTGAGTAAAGCAGAATGGGAATATGCCTGTCGTGCCGATACAACAGCCTCATTTGAGAGTAATTTTTTTATAGAAACTATAGTAGAAGTTAACCCTCAAGGCTATTATCCCGACCTTGATGCACCGCAGGGTCTTCATCGCCAAATAAAGGATGTGGGGAGTTTTTGGCCCAATGCTTTTGGACTTTACGATATGCACAGCAAGGTTGCGGAATGGTGCGGCATTAACTTCGATGATACCGACCAAGGCGCACCAACTGGCGGTATTCTCTCACTCTCAATTCGGATGCACCTTGAGTCTATCAACCATACAGATTCCGATCGCTTCAATCGCATCTTGTACCTGTGTCACAGCCCGTATTGGGAAGGCATCGACTCTTCTTTGATAGAGGGTTTTCGCGTAGCAGTGTCGTCGTATTCTTCCCCATCCTAGTTTTCCTGGTAAGGGATATTCTCTCTGGCTATTTGGCTCTTTTATCTCTTGATTCTTTGTAGGGTGCGTCGCCTTCTACAATCTACAAGTTCCAGCGATAATCTGTCAGCGACGCACCATCCAAAAGACGGCGCGCGCGATCGAACTAATTAGATTTTGCGATGGGTCGCTCCGAGATCGCTCAATTTTTATCGATATTGACAACAGCCAATAATTGACAATCTCAAAAACCAGCCCCTGCCGATGTATTGCGGTCAATCTATCGAACGCAAATTAAGCTCGATCGCACCGCACATCTCACAGCGACGCACCACACAATTAGCTGGCTTGTACCTTCGGAAGAAACATTTTCTCAACAATATTTTTCCGCAAATAAACTGTCAATGGTTTTTCGATCAAAGAGTAGAATATGCAGCCGACAACTACGGCAAACAATGCCAGTAGAGACGGAGCAAAGAAACCGTCGAAATATTTTCCTAAATTAGCCTTTTGCAGAATTTTTGTAGTTGCTGATATCACCGGGCTGTGGATCAGAAATATTGAATACGAGGCATCGCCCAGGAAGATGAAAAAATAAGGAATTCTTGGAGAATCCTTGAGGTCGATAGAGGTAGAAGCAATGACGATCAGACCTGCCAGCACTGCAAAAGTATTGATGCGCTCGAACTCAACGTTGCCCCAAGCCACCAGCATTGCTAAAATAACATATCCTAAATTTGCTATACCAAACAAGATCCACCTGTAATTGGTGATATTCTTGTTATATTTGATCACGATATATGCAGCCAAGCATCCCAAAACAAATTCTAAATTCATATTCCCAAATACTAGATTCAGCAAGAAAGCAGAGTCTCCGAACTGTAGTATTTTAGAAAAATGTAGCATGGTGACAAATAGCCAAGCCGAAAGTAGAGGAATAGACTGTTTAGGCTTTAGCCAGATAGCTATGCTGAACAATACATAAAAATATATTTCGTAAACTAAAGTCCAACCTACATCTAGAATGGGCTTGTCATTTTGAGGCATCAAGAACAGCGACACAATTATGTGTGCCAAACTTAAATCTTTCTCGTTCCCAAAACCGGGAATTACTAGAAAGAAACACAAAACTGTCAGAGTAATTATCCAGTAGATCGGGTAAATTCGCACGCATCGCTTGACTAAAAATGATTTTAACTGATCTTTTTTACCGATCGCCGATCGGTGAACGTACACCATGATAAAACCGCTCAATACAAAAAAGTAATCAACACCACTCCACCCAGCCTGAAATAGATTAAAAAAAGTAACTTGATTTAATCTCTCTGTACTCATCTGGTTGATGTGAAACATTACCACCAATAAAGCTGCAATCCCTCGATAAACTTGCAATAGATTAAGCTTTTTGCGAGGAGTGGAACTCTTTGTCATGAGAAAATACCTTGTTCAAGAGTGGCAGTCGGGCTTGCTACTCAACTATAGTCAACGCTCCCAACCTAGTCAACACATTAAACACTATAATATAACTTTACATTTTTCTCATAAAGTTGTGCAAGAAGACTTCCGACTGATCGTTGACTTAGTTCTAGTTCTCGCTGCTGCCGCAGCAGGAGGACTCTTTGCATCGCTGTTGCGACAGCCGGTAATTCTCGGATACCTCCTGGGAGGGATCGTAGTTGGGCCGGCTGGTTTGGGATTGATTAAAGAATTAATTCAGGTAGATACCCTGGCTGAATTCGGCGTCGCCTTTCTGTTGTTTGCCTTGGGAGTAGAGTTTTCCTTCGCCGAACTAAATCGAGTTAAAGCAATTAGTTTGGGCGGGGGAGGCTTGCAAATCGTCCTGACGATCGCCATTACTACTGCAATTTCCTTGGGTGTAGGCTGGGTAGACTCTCCCGCCCAGGGCGTGTTTTTAGGAGCGATCCTGTCCCTTTCCTCGACAGCGGTTGTACTCAAATGCTTGATGGAACGGAATGAAGGCGGTACTTCCCACGGTCAAGTCATGCTGGGAATCTTGGTAGTTCAAGATTTGGCCTTGGGGCTAATGCTAGCAGTTTTGCCGGCCCTCAACCAACCCGCAGAGGCGATCGGCATGACGGTAGCGTGGGCACTGCTGCGGATCGGGTTATTTGCTGTCGGTGCTGTAGTGGCGGGCATTTGGATCGTCCCGCAGTTGCTGCGCTACCTCGCGGGAACAGAAAGCCGGGAACTGTTTTTGTTGGGAGTTGTGGTTTTGGCTTTAGGTATTGCGCTGCTGACAGAATACCTGGGTTTCTCGATCGAGATGGG
>JBDTEI010000200.1:0-3905 GCA_039922675.1 Microcoleus sp. | reverse complement strand
AGTCAACTGCAAAGATTATTTTGAAAAATACATTTTACCGCAGATCGACAGTCCTTTAATTTTAGGATTAGACGAGATCGATCGCGTTTTCCAATATCCAGATATTGCCGAAGACTTTTTAGGACTGCTGCGGGCGTGGCACGAAGAATCAAAACGGCGCGACATCTGGAAAAAACTGCGATTAATTGTAGTTCACTCCACCGAAGTTTACATCCCGATGAACATCAATCAATCGCCCTTCAACGTCGGCTTACCCGTAGACTTGCCCGAATTTAACCATCAGCAAATCCAAGATTTAGCAGCGCGCCACAATTTAAATTGGTCAGATGCAGAAGTTAAGCAACTGATGTCAATCGTCGGCGGTCATCCGTATTTAGTGCGAGTTGCATTATATCACATTTCGCGAGCCGATTTGACACTCAATGAATTAAAAGAAACTGCTACCAGCGATGCGGGAATTTACAGCGATCATTTGCGCCGCCAACTGTGGAATTTAGAAGAATATCCAGAGTTAGCTGAGGGAATGAGAGAGATTGCAGCGGCGGACATTCCTGTTCAATTAAAGTCGATGCAGGCGTTTAAATTGGATAGTTTGGGGTTGGTGAAGTTGCAGGGAAACGAGTGTGTGCCGAGGTGCGAACTGTACCGGCAATATTTTCGCTCGCACTTGAGCGCGATCGGGTAATATTAAATCTGGGTTAAAAATCTCCGATCGAAATCGGCGGTTGAAACTACTACACAAACAAAATCTGCCTGCGCGGATTAATAAATCATTAATCATCAGGTGAATGATACCCGTGAACGATATTTTTTTGATAACTTCCGATAATTTGCTGGATTGGATAGCTGTATTTGGCTATCTCGGTTTGACTGTTTTTATTATGTGGCGCATTATGGCTGCAAAGTAGGTGTTAAGATAGAGGTATAATCAGAAAGTAATCAACTCCCGCAGACTATGATGTCGCCTGTTGAAAGTGTCGCAGCAATCCCGAACGATTTGATTTTGCGCTTGAGCGTCGAGCAGTATCATGCTATGATTCAAGCTGGCATTTTGGCGGATGACGACCCAGTAGAACTGCTGGAGGGATGGCTTGTTTTCAAAATGCCCAAAAATCCGCCCCATCGAGTAGCAACTCGCCTTGTTAGAACAGCTTTAGAAAATATTTTACCTCCCGGATGGTATGTTGATTCTCAGGAACCGATTACACTGCAAAATAGTGAACCCGAACCGGATATAGTGGTGGTTCGAGGCGATACGCGACAATATCTCGATCGCCATCCGGGCGCTGAAGATGTTGCTATTGTGATCGAAGTATCGGATACTACGCTTGGGCGCGATCGCACTATCAAGAAACGGACTTATGCCCGCGCGGGAATTCCGGTTTATTGGATTGTCAATCTGGTGGAAGGACAGGTTGAGGTGTACGATCGACCTTTGGGAGATTCCGAACAACCGGATTACCGGCAAATGTTGATTTACGGGCGATCGGCTGTTATACCGATTATTATTGAAGGCATAGAAATTGGGGCGATCGATGTAGATGCTCTTTTGCCTTAAGATAAAATGAGTAATATCGTTTACGGTTGTTTTTGAATGATTGAACCGCAGAGGTCGCAGAGGGCGCAGAGGAAGAGAAGAGAGAGATGAATAATTCCGATAGCAACGGATTTGAGATAAATCCTAAATTTGTAGGGTGCGTCAGACGAAGTTTTAGAGAGATTTTTTACGGTTGTATTTAGATAGAATCCTCTCATAGATTTCATAATTCTCTCGATCGAAACAGCAAAAAATTACTTTTTGAGAACCACCATTATTTTGTATATATTCCGAGCATACCTTCACTGCAATCTCACCTGCTATAGCTTTAGGATAGCTGTAAATGCCGGTGCTAATGCAAGGAAATGCCAAACTCTCAAACTCTCGCTCTGCGGCGATTTGCATACACTTACGGTAACACTCGGCTAAGAGTTCCGGTTCTCCATCATTACCCTTCCGCCATACTGGCCCTACTGTGTGGATGACGAAGCGTGCAGGCAATTTATATCCCTTAGTTAGTTTAGCATCTCCAGTCTTACATCCTCCAAGTAATCGGCATTCTTCATAAAGTTGCGATCCTGCTGCTCTGTGTATTGCTCCATCTACTCCGCCACCCCCAAGTAAACTGGTATTTGCAGCATTCACAATGGCATCAACTTTCAGTTTTGTGATGTCGCCCAAAATAATTTTCATATTTCTTGGAATAGTAAACTATAGGCAAGTTTAGCACACAAACTCGTTATCTAGTCTTGCTCTCTCAACTTTCGCAAAATCGGAATTTGTTCCAACTGTTCCGATCGCAATTCTTCCCAGTTTAACCCAATTGGACGCGGATAACTTGTATTAGTTTCAATTACCTCCTCAGCAGTAACAATCCAGTTGAGTGCCCAATCGTGAGGCTGCATTGGCAAGCGCGAATCTGCGACTATTTGCAAAGGATGCACTGTTGTGACAATCGGAGTATCATTTTTAACTATTCCAAATTCCGCCAGCATCGCCAGTTCCAAATCCGCAAATCCTGCTCCTTTCCCCGTGCGTCCACCGTGTCGCGTCACGGCTACGCAACCGACTATTGCCAAGTCAATTGGCTGCATTTCTGCAAAACTCACTAATCGGCCGCACTTGACTGCTTTGCGGGCGATCGCAGCTTCGGCTAGCGGGATATTGCGACTGTGCAAGTTTTCGGCGGTTAACTCGACAAAACAGCGATCGCCTGTCAAGCGCGGCACAGCCATATACAAGCGTTTTCCATCTTGCAAAGCCCGCAATCGCACGGGATTTTGCGGCGAATCTGGGTTGCATTTAATCGTTTTGGCTTGTTGCCAAATTGGTAATTTTCCCAGCAGTTGAGCAGCCGTTTGGGCGCCGACAAAATTGGGGATGTGGCCGAATGGATCGTGAATTGATGCGTTATTTTGTTTCAGAGATGACCAAATTTCTGATCTTAATTGGTCTTTGTCGTGATGGCGGCCGCTCCACTCAGTATTCATACCTATAAATTGGTTGATTTTTTGAGTTTATTGTACAATGAAAGAAGACTGGGCGGTTGAAACCGTGTCTATACAAACCAAACCCGGATGGTGCGCGGGTTGAAGAACGTTTCATGGTTTTTTATTCAGTCCGCGTCGGCGGACTTCGTTTTTGTAGACGCGGTTTCAACCGCCGTCTTATCTTTATGTAAAAAATTATGTAATGAGCGCAAATTCCCAACCATCATACTATCAAGTAGGCGGCAGTCTCACCAATAACGCTCCGAATTATGTGAAGCGCCAAGCAGATGACGACTTCTATAACGGATTGAAAGCGGGGGAATTTTGCTATGTTTTGAATTCCCGCCAAATGGGCAAATCTAGCTTGCAGGTGCGGACAATTCAACGGTTGAGAAGTGATGGAATTGCTTGTGCTGCGATCGACATTTCGGAAATTGGCAACCGCGGCGTGACTCCCGAACAGTGGTATGCTGGGTTACTCCGCATTCTGGAAAATAACTTTAATCTGTCGGATATTGTCAACGTGCGGACTTGGTGGCGCGATCGCAATTTTTTAACTCCGGTTCAAAGATTGAGCGAATTTATCGAAACCATACTGTTAGCCAACATTTCCAGCAATATTGTCATTTTCATTGACGAAATCGACAGCATTCTCGCCCTAGATTTTCCCGCCGACGATTTTTTAGCCTTAATTCGATCGTGCTACAACAAGCGCGCCAATAACTCAGAATTCGATCGCCTAACGTGGGCCCTCTTAGGCGTAGCATCGCCGACGGATTTGTGCCGCGAGCAAAATGCCAGCAGCACCACTCCTTTTAATATCGGCAGGGCGATCGAATTAACTGGTTTTGACGAAACAGAAGCTCAACCGCTAGCAG
>JBDTEI010000199.1:0-5057 GCA_039922675.1 Microcoleus sp. | reverse complement strand
AGACTAAGGCAATACCCATACCTAGAATTAATTCCAGGACAACAGAGGCGACAGTAAAAACTGTGGTGTTGCTTAAAGTTTGCCAGAAACGCCCGTCGCCTAACATTCGACTGTAGTTAGCAAAACCGGAAAAAACCAGTTTTAATTCAGTTCCGAGGTTTTGGGTGAATAAACTCAGCCAAAACGCGCGCAAGATTGGGTAAGCAAATACTAACAGCAGAATTATTAATGCTGGTGCTACTAATATCCATCCGGTTCTTTGTTCGCGCTGTCGCATCTTGTCTAATTGCATATTTTAAGATTATATTCTATTTCTTCAGTCCGCAGAGGCGGACTTTGTTTTTGTAGCCCCGAATTCCATTCGGCGGGTTCCATTGTCGCTTGTCTAATTGCATATTTTAAGATTATATTCTATTTCTTCAGTCCGCAGAGGCGGACTTTGTTTTTGTAGCCCCGAATTCCATTCGGCGGGTTCCTATTTCTTCAGTCCGCGGAGGCGGACATTGTTTTTGTAGCCCCGAATTCCATTCGGCGGGTTCCATTCGGCGAGTTCCATTCGGCGGATTCATTATTTGAAGAAGCTTTGGGTTGTTTCAAACTGCCTAATAAATTGCGAGTTTCGCTAGCCGCTGCTTTCATTGCTTGTTCTGCACTCATTCTCCCGGTAAAAGCCGAGCTCAAATAGCGCTGTAAAATATCAGAAGCTTGAGCATATTGTGCTATGGATGGGCGCAAAACTGGCCGTTCCACTACTTTGAGTAGTTGCGGGTAGTGAGGATACTTGGCGACTATTTTTTTGTCTGTAAATAGAGATTTATAACTGGGAATTAAACCTGTTTCTAAAATAAATTTGCGCTGGGTTGCCTCGCTGGTAAGGTATTTAATTGCTTTCCAGGCTTGTTCTGGATGTTTTGAGGTTTTGGATATTCCCCAGCCCCAGCCGCCCAAGCAGGAACCGCCTGTGTGACCGATACTGCTGAGCATTGGCTCGATCGCAATTTTGCCTCTCACCTTCGATCCCTGGGCATTTGCTAGCTTCCAAACATAGGGCCAGTTGCGCAAAAACAGCGCTTTGCCGTTTTGAAACAACAGCCGGGTTTCTTCTTCGCCGTAGGTAGTAACACCGGGTGGAGAAATGCCAGAGGCGATCGTATTTTTAAGAAATTCAACTGCTTTAATGGCCTCTGGTTTATCTAACCCAACTTCAAAAGTTTGAGGATTAGCCCAGAAGCCGCCAAAACCGGAGAGCACTTCG
This sequence comes from Microcoleus sp., assembly GCA_039922675.1. Taxonomy (GTDB): domain Bacteria; phylum Cyanobacteriota; class Cyanobacteriia; order Cyanobacteriales; family Microcoleaceae; genus Microcoleus. The sequence goes on along the minus strand of JBDTEI010000199.1, from coordinate 3,802 downwards.
ACAAACATCGCAGATAGTCCCTCGTATTGTTTACCTTGCCACAAATAACCCCAAGTTGCTTGTCCCTGTTGCTGCAAGTTTTGAGAGATTTTTACCATCTCTTCAAAGGTTTTCGGTGCAGGAATTCCCGCTGCTTCTAAAATGTCTTTGCGGTAATAAAGCATTCCGGCATCGGAAGCATGGGGAATTCGGTAAAGTCTGCCCCGATACCGCCCGCCTTCGACGTTACCTGGGATGAATTTTGCAAGTTGTTTGGGGGGAATTCTGTCTGTCAAATCCCTTACCCAACCTGCGGCGGCAAATTTGGGAACCCAGACAATATCCATGTTGATGATGTCGTAGGGTGACTCGCCTAAAAGAAAGGCAGATGTGTAAAGATTTTCGACGAGGTTTGTGTCAAAGGGCCCTTCTACGAGGTTGATGCGAATGTCGCGGTTTTTCTGTTCAAATTCTTTGACAAACGGTTTCCAGTTGGCAATGTCTTGGCCTTGCATTAACATGGTGAGCACAACTGGCTGTTGAGTCAGTGCAGGCAGAATAAATAATAGCAATACTGCTGCTAATGTGACAGCGCATAAGGCTACAAGACGGGGGCGGTTTTGCTTTCGGTGAGGCGGGGAATTGATTTTTTGCATTTGCTTTGGAGATGTGACTGTGCGATCGCCTTATTTCTCTCATAACTCGCTTTTTGATGTTTCGCGCGATTTAGCGAGTTTGTGCAATGAAAATTTAAGTAAACTTTAGCTTACTTAATAATCGTTGAGTGAAGAGTGCAAATTTTGATGTAACGACTTCGATCGCAAGTTAAGCCAACATCTATCTACAGGCAGATATTGAGAGCCTTGTCAAATATCGTTTGCGCTGGCATTTGGATTGGCATAATTCAATCGTTGGGGCGGTGTGTGAGTCATAGTCTCGGGGTCGGGATTTAAAGATTACTCGCCCTCACGCACCCTAAAAATAAATAATTCTTATTTCTTATTCCTTATTCCCTCTTCCCTCTTCATTCTTCTTTCTGTCAACTGTCAACTGTCAAATCTTCCTTCTAAATACAAAAACACCGCTCCTCAAAACAGGAGAACGGTGTATAGGGGGTGTTATGGGTTGTTGTCTGGAATTAACCCTAACAAATCGCCATTTGCTCCGGGTAGGCCTTGTGATGGTTAAACAATTGGCACAAACCTGCACAGGAAACCTGAGCGCGATCGACCTTTAGGATTAGCCCAACCATTCCACAACAGAATCTTCCTTAGTATTGGTGTGCCGTTCAGGGGTTTCGCGCTCGAATTTCATGTGGACAGCGCGGTTTTGTTCGCCGTCTGCTGCTACTGCAAAAATCGGATAATCGATCAAGCCGTCTTGGAAAGACATCTGGAAGCGGAAAGTGCCGTCAGCATTGAGTTTAATCGGCTGTCCGCCTACGTAGACGGTGGCATCGGGCTCGGTAGCGCCGTAGACGATCAGTTCGGCGTCAGCAACTAACCAGAACTGGCGGGGGCGCATCGGGGCGGCGAAGCCAACTCCCGACATACCGACACCGGACATACCCATACCCGACATGGTGAGGCCGGACATACCCATACCCGACATGGTGAGGCCAGACATACCCATACCCGACATGGTGAGGCCGGACATCCCGACTCCCGACATACCTACACCCGACATGGTGAGGGCGGACATCCCGACCCCAGCCCACATTCCGACGCCGGAGGGGAACACGTAGGAACTGATTGCTTGTTCGTGGATGCCGACTTGCTGCATGGAACCAGCGACGTGCTGCATGGAACCAGGGACGTGCTGCATGGAACCGAACATCGAACCGGCTACGCGCATTGCTTCTGCGGATTCTGCCATGCCGAAGATTTGTTCGTAGATGGCGTTTCCTGTGCTGTAACCAACACTCGATCCGTTGGTTGCTTGTGCCATTTTCTTGGCAGGCGGAACCAGTTCGGCGAAGGTTTTGCCGGACAAGTCTTCTTCCCAGTCGAGGGTGATGAATTGGTCTTCAATCCAGTCGCTGGGATAGATGGGCGGGACTCGGACTTCGGCCGATCGCGCCAACACCAACCAGCGGCCGTCTGCACAGCGGTAGCCGATGTCGATCGCATAATCCCGATCGCTGACGGGGATTGGCACGTACCATTCCCGCGCCAGTTCGTCGCAGGGATATTCTTGAATGCTGTGCGGGCTTTGGATTTCTAGGTTAACGTCTGTAACGTCGTAGATCCGTAGGGCAAGTTGCTGTCCACCTTGGCGGCGCAATTCTTGTTTGCGATCGTTCGGGATATCCCAGTAGGTGTAAGCCCATTCTGGATCGCGGGGCATTAAAACCACTCGGCTTTCGCCGTAGCCGTTGGGCAAATCTGCTAAACCTTCATCTACAGACGACAAGGAACCGCCTGTTCTATCTTCTTGACCAAGTTCAAACTTTGCTGCTTCCACTGCTTCTTGTGCCTCTAGTTTGCGAGATGGACTGTATGAAAACTTGTTGCGCTGAATTTCTTGAATTGATGCCAGAAGTTGCGATTTCCGCATCCGGCTGTAGCGAGAGACTCCACATTCGCTAGCAACTCTGCGGAGTTGTCGCAAAGTCATCTCTTCTAATGGTGGGCGTTCTTTTGCCATGAGTTTGTTCTCCACTAATTTAGGATGGCGGGTTAGATTTTTCGTTTCAACACATTGGTGTTGACTTTTTGAGCTAGAAACTCTTTATAAATGCAAATATTATCGAGCTTCCGAATCTCTCCAACCTTTGAAGCCTTGCTGGTTTTTAGCTTGTCTTGTCCCCAATTGCGATCGGGGGTTTTGACTTACTTGGGGGGCTTCGGCGCGCACCGTCCGATCTAAATAAAGCTTTATCTGTCGATTCTTGATTGACAAGATCGATTTTGCGAGTGCGATCGGTGCTGCTAGCAACGCTGTGCAGACAGCACACGCGCTATTTGACTCCCAAAGTTGCTCAATCAAAGCATTTCTTTGGGATCGCTTTGTCATGACTTAATGTTGCAGACAACACCCGCTCTGGTCAAGGGGTCTTTTGCCCCAATCATGGGTACTTATACGCATTTTCGGGCATTTGGGGATCAATATGTCAAGGTTTGATGACAATAAAATGCTTATGGGGATTTATCACGAACAAAATGTCAAAATTTCATGACAAAATGCTCCCAGGGGGCGATTTCCTTTGGGATAGTCCCGCTTCACGGGTTTGTTGATGAGTCTGGGAGTAGCTGTAGCTGTAGCTGTAGGGTGCGTCGCCATTCACAATCCCTTCCATAAAAATCGACTTTTCGAGTAGCGACGCACCAGTGCCCTAGCCACCGAGTATAAACAAACCCAAAAATTATGTTGTAGCAAGACTTCAGAGAAATGGCATAACTTGATATTTCTGATTCATTGCGGATTCTCTAGCTGATCAAACAGTTGATTAAAAAAATCTTCTACTTTTTGCCCTTTCCCTCGATTCATTTGTTCCAAACCAAGTTTAATTCCCTTTAAAGTCTCCAATAATTCAACCGCATCTAAAAGTTTCTGATAGGATTCAGCATTTTGAACAACTAACTCTGCTTTCCCGTTGACAGTTAGAACTAAAGGATGTTTTGTTTGCTTGAGGCGCTGCACAAACTCAGTCGTATTACGTTTGAAATCGGTGAGAGAATGTATGTCTCTGGAAAGGTTGATCATAATAATGACATTAAATTAGCATCTAATTCAATGCTAGACCAGAGCGGCGGAGTTCGTCAATCAAATTTTGATAGCAAAGAAAATAGCGGAATCAAACGCGCTACTATAATAAATTACA
>JBDTEI010000198.1:0-8207 GCA_039922675.1 Microcoleus sp. | reverse complement strand
TCTCTAATTTTATTGGACGTTGATAAATTCAAATCCTACAACGACTACTATGGTCATTTGGCTGGCGATGATTGCTTAATTAGAATAGGGCAAACATTACAAAAAGTAGTCAGTCGTCCCACCGATTTAGCAGCGCGTTACGGTGGCGAAGAATTTGTGACACTCCTCTCGAATACGGATTTAGAAGCAGGGATTAAGGTGGCACAAAACATTCAGCAAGAAATTCACAATCTGGCGATTCCCCATGCAGAGTCTGATGTGAAGGAAATCGTCACAGTTAGTTTGGGTATTTCCTCACTCATACCAAGGCTGGAAGTTAAACCAGATACACTGGTAGACTGTGCAGACAAAGCTTTGTACAATGCTAAACAACAGGGGCGCGATCGCTGGAGTACAAATTGTTGAAAAATCAGGGCGTTTTTTTGAGGAAGGGGGAATTATGCCGTTAGATAGGACTTTTCGCCAGTTGTAATTAATCCGGGTTTGTTCTTTTCATGGTCATATCGTCAAACTTTTGATAATGAAAGTTTGATATTTTCCGTCCCCTGACGCTTCCGCAGAGGGTGTAAATCCTGCCTTTCTCACAGGATGGAAATAGGGTTTGGTGAAAGAGGAAGAAGCTGTAGATATGGCTACAGATTAAGAGCGTAAATCCTAATTAAATATCTAAACCGATGACTGTTAACTCGGGAGGATGTTCGACAACAAACTGGTAATATAACTCTTGCTTGGCTTGCGGTGGCAGAGACATTATCCATTCCAGCAGTCCCATTTCACCTGCTACTATCTTCGGATTAGTCTGAGTCAACCGCACTTTTATTTGTTCCTTTCGACTGACTGGCAGTTGCTCTTTTAGTGTCAGCTTGGCAGGCACTTGCTGCAAGTTAGTCACAATTAACCGATAAGCGTAGCTCGTGCGCCGCTGATTGCCGATAAGTTTTTTATCTACTTGTCTTTCCACTAATTCCCGCTCTATTTTTAACCCTTCATCTATTCCTAAATTTAGTTTATATTCTTGCCCGGGGGAAACATTTTCTAACTGCACAGTGCCGACAAAAGTGTTGTCGCGAAAGATATTTGCTTTACCAGGAAGCAGAGTTGCACCTGTCAGCGGATTCACAACAACTGCTTGCAAATAGGCGAAACTGACTAAGCGCGGAACGGCGATATATTCAGATTTAGAGGGATAATTTTCGCTAAAAATAGTCACTTTCTGCCTCGATCTGTCGCTGGGAATATTGGTGTTTCCGCCTACTTGAAAAGAGACTGTGCCGCCTTCTCTGGATACTTGAGCTGTTGCTATTTCAGCTTCTATGGGCCGTCCTCCACTGCCGAATGAACTGCCTGCATAACCTTCTTCTATGATCTCTTCTAGGCCGAATAAATCATCCTCTGATAAACCCCGACCAGGTAAACCCCGACCAGCGGATTCATTTAAATCGAATATCTCGATATACCAAGGCTTTAGTTGTGGTGGGAGACTTCCCAATCCGGGTTTGGCTGTAGATAATGTCAGCGCTACTCCTGTCCAATCTTCGCCTGTATTTTGTTTGACATCGGCTAGGTAACTGAGATTAATTTGGTTGTTGGTGGTATTGACTCGCAAGTCGTAAAGGGGAGTCCAAGATGCTCGCTTTACTACATAGGAAAGTTCGAGATCAAAGTTGCCGCTGCCGCTTGGTTCGATGGCGACAATGATTTTAAAATTTGGCAGGGGAAGAGAAGTCCTTACTTGTTGTAACTTCCGCTTTAAGGCTTCTATTTGATTGTCTAATTCGTGCTGTTGTCTTTCGTGCTGCGCGAGCGCACTTACATATTTTAGGTAATTGGTTCCTAAAAAGTTGAGCAATTCGCCTGTTTCTTTTAAGCCTACCTGCTGTTTGGCGATGCTGCTGGAAAAGAAACGGACGCTTTTTTCGCTTAAATCTTCGACAAATTTGAGTTGAATTCTTCGGGCGGTTATTTTGTCGTTAATTCCCCGTCTTTGGGTTTGTAACTCCTTAATTTGTTGGGTTAATTCGGCGGTACGATCGCCCGTAGGTTCGCTGCTAAACACTCTGCCGGTGCGTACTCCCAGCAATCGCACGGCGACTGTACCCGCACCGGTGGCCCTGACTGACTCTGTTTCGAGGGTTGCGGGGAGAGATGCGATCGCCAATTCTCGCTCGTTTCCCGTCAGGGCTACCGTGCCGCGGCGGGTGATCAGGGCGCGATCGGTGTACACGGTAACTTCAGAAATTTGCGACTCTACTATTTTGATATTATCGCGATCGACTAAATCTGAATTAGTCATTGCTACTAATCCCTCTACCAAACTCTTCCAGTGCATCCAAAGGCGAAGCAAACAAAATGCAGCGTTTGAGCAAAGACAAGTCTAACTCAGGCAACAATTCGCTGTTTGTAATTTGCTCATAATCCTGTTCTCGCAAATGGTAAATCTTTAGCGTGCCGTCTTCCCAAAACCAGACTTCCGGCACACCCATCAGCCGATACTTCTGAAGTTTAATCGGACTACCGCTAGTAACAACTACCTCAATACACAGATCGGGAACATCTTTTTTATTCCCGATACAATAAGACAAATCTGCCTGATACTCGACTTGACCCTCAACAATCTGGCTGTAAGCACCGCTGGGGAAAAATACAATTCTTCTTTGTATAAAATACTGTCCCATTAGCAAGCCAAGCAGACACCGAATCTCTTCGTGTAATCTTCCAGTACCCACAATTTCTAAAACTCCATCACAATAAAATAACCGCACTCCTGGCACATTTTCAAAACTGGATTGAATTGCTTTAAACTGCTGCCAATTCAAACCGCGCCAAGTGAAATGCTGCTCGGCTGTGGGATAAACTGTGGGATTGTCTATAGTTTGAACCATGACTGTCCTGTTTATTTCAATATGTTAGCAACAACTCAATGTTAACTCAGCGGCTCGATTCCCGCCAAATCCAAAATTTGAGGAATCAAATCTTCTCGCTTGATTGCCATCATGTGAACTCCTTGGCACAATTGCCGCGCTAGCTTGACTTGTTCGGCCGCAATTTTTATGCCTTCCTGCAAAGGTGCTGGGGATTTTCCCAAACGATCGATCGTCTCTTGCGGTATGTGAACTCCCGGCACGTATTTTTTAATAAATTCAGCATTTTTAGCTGATTTAAACAAAAATATTCCTGCTAAAATTGGTTTGTTGCAGCCAGCAGCAATGTGGTGCATAAACTTATCAAAAACTTCAAAATCTGTAATTAATTGGCTCTGAAAAAACTGTGCTCCCGCTTCTACTTTTTTCTCGAATCGACTTTGTAAACCAGACCAACTGGGACTTTGCGGATCGACAGCGGCACCGACAAATAAATCGGTAACTCCGTCTGTTAAAGCTTTGTCGTTCCAATCTTTGCCGCCGTTCATTTTTTGAATGACTTGCAGCAGCCGCACTGCTTCTAAATCGAATACACTTTTGGCTTTGGGATGGTCGCCGGCTTTGACTGGATCGCCGGTGAGTGCCAAGATATTATGGATGCCTAAAGCGTGGGCTCCCATGAGATCGGCTTGCAGGCCTATTTGATTGCGATCGCGACAAGCAACTTGACAAATCGGCTCAATGCCGTGCTGTACTAAAATCGCGGAAACTGCTAGCGGGCACATTCGCAGCACTGCGCGGCTTCCGTCTGTGATGTTAATTGCGTGAACTCTGTTTTTGAGGAGTTCAGCCATTTGAATTGTATGAGTCATATCGCCGCCTTTTGGCGGGGCAACTTCGGCGGTAATTATAAATTCTCCGGGAGTGGTGCAGGCTGTACGAAAACGGTTCATAGTTAGTTGATAGTTGACAGTTGACAGTTGACAGTTGGCAGTAGTTAGTGGTTATTGGTTATTTGTTGTTTGTTGTTTGTTATTTGTAATTTGTAATTTATTGTTTTTAAAAGCTCCCAATAACCACTAACCAATAACCAATAACTCATAACCAATAACCACTAACTACTGACTAATTAGGTAGAGAATAACCGAAAGCAGTTTTGACTTTAGTCAGAGTTTGATTGGCAATAGTTTCTGCTTGTTCTCTTCCGCGACGTAGTACAGACTCTAAATATCCCGGATCGTCCATGATTTCCTTGTATTTATCCTGAATTGGCTTGAGTGCATTAATTGTTGTCTCTGTCAATAATGGTTTGAAATCTCCCCAACCCATGTTTTCACATTCCGCTGCTACTTCTTCCTTGGATTTGCCGGAAAGCAGGAGATAGAGTGTTAGCAAATTTCTAGCTTCGGGTCGCTCTGGGTCGTCGAAAGTTAAACCCCGCACGGCATCTGTTTTGCAGCGCTTGATCTTTTTGCTAATTGTCTCTGGCGAATCTAACAAATTAATTCGACTCAGTTCGGAAGGGTCAGATTTTGACATTTTGCGCGTGCCGTCAGTCAAACTCATCACTCTCGCGCCGTCAGTCCGAATTAACGGTTCGGGAAGTTTCAAGACTGGCTTTTCTGGTGTGCCGAATTGGTGATTTAATCTGATTACAATATCGCGGGTGAGTTCCAAATGCTGTTTTTGGTCTTCTCCCACTGGTACTTTATCGGCATCGTAAAGCAAGATGTCTGCTGCCATCAACACGGGATAGTTTAGCAAGCCTGCGTTGACATTTTCGCCTTGTTTAACTGCTTTTTCTTTAAACTGAATCATATCTTCGAGCCAGTTGATCGGCGTAATGCAGTTGAGCAACCATGCTAGTTCTGTGTGCGCCGAGACGTGGGATTGTACGAAAATAGTAGAATATTCTAAATCGATGCCGCAAGCTAAATAGAGAGCGGCGATTGTGTAAGTGTCGGATGCTAGAGTTGCTGGATTGTGCGGTGCGGTAATTGCGTGCAAATCTACTACGCAGAAGTAATTTTCGTACTGGCTTTGACCTTCTACCCAGTTGCGAATGGCACCGAGATAATTGCCGAGGTGAAGATTGCCTGTTGGCTGAACTCCAGAAAGAACGCGCTGTTTGCCCATGAGGAAAGAATAGAATTGAAGTCACATTCCTATATTGACACGTTATTTTGATTTAAGATACTTTTGGTTAAAATTTACATTTTACACCATTGTCAGCAACGGGCTAGAAGAAGACCGGGCGGTTTCAACCGTACGTCCGATCTTGAAAAAAGTTACAAATCTGTTAGCAACCTGGCTTTGCGTAAAATAAATGTGAGAACTGTTTCTTGACTGGTGATAATATCGGCTCTGCCCTCCATTCCCGATTGAATTGAATACTGGCGGGGGGCATTTGCCGGGGAATTTCCGAAGAATTGACCGCGGGTGGATTGGAGTTTGGTTAAATAGGTTTGTTGGGGCTTAATTGCTACTTCGTAATAGGATGTACCTGAATTATTACCGGGATTTGGAGGGGCGATCGCATCTGGGGCGATTTGGCTGACTGTTCCTTTCAATGTCCCGTAGTCGGGGAAGGGTAAAGCGGAAATTCTGATCTGTACGGGTTGACCGATTTGGATGCTGGCGATGTCTTGGGATGTGACTTTGGCTTTGAGTACCAGGGGTACGTCGCTGGGGACGATTTGGGCGATCGCGCTGCCGGCTTGTACGGTTTGACCAGTGTTTTGTACTTCCAATTTGAGGATTGTACCATCAGCGGGGGCGCGGATCACGCTATTTTTGAGTTGTGAGTCAACTTGATTTAGCTGTTTTTTAGCTTGAATTAATTGTTGTTGGATGGTCGATCGCTTGACGAGCAAAACCCGCCGACTTCTACCCAGTTTCTCGGCTACATCCGGCAGCGACTTTGCTAATTTTACCAGAGCGGATTCGATTAATTCTTGTTCTGCGGAACTTTCACCTTGAATACTCTGAGATTGCGCGCTGGCAAAAATTTGATTGTCCAAGTCGCGCAGTTGCCGATTGATTTGATCTGTTGCTATCTGAGACTGAGTGACAGTTTCTTGAAACTGCTTTTTTTGAGTGCCCAAGAGTGAGGCATCAATTACTGCGATCGTATCTCCTTCTTTCACTGTCTGATTTTCGCTGACAGCAATGCTTTCGATGGTTCCTTCGGTTGCTGTTTGCACGACGCGCACTTCTCCCGCCGGACGGACAATGGCGTCTGCTTTGACTGTAGCACTGTATTTGGTGACGCTAGCAAGGGCGATCGCCCCGCCAAAGGTCGCCACCATCAAAATTCCCCCCAAAGTCGTCCAGCGGCTGACAGGGGGCAAAAACTCGTCGTTATCAAAGGTTTCTGCGGGTGTGGGTGAGGGAGTGCGAGGCATGGCGGCTACTGGGGGTGAGGGGAATCGTTTGGAATTTTGAGTTTTGAGTTGGGGGGAAGAGAATCGTTTTGAGTTTTAATGCCAGTTCAAAAAAAGAATGCAACTCGGGACAAACTCCAAACCCTGATTAAATAAGTCATTCTCAAATCTCAACTGGTATGAATTAGAAGAATAAGAGATCGATCGCCTATTTCTTTCGTCACATTTATTTTTAGCTTTCCGGACACCAAGCATAAGTTTAGAAGTCTAAATCAAAATTCATATGGTCAAGGTCAAAATCCGCACAGCTTTGCCGTTCCCACCCGGAAATTTCCCCAAATATCAAGAATCGTGGAGCCAGGGGGTAACACTCAGGAAAATAGAGCATTTGAGCAATCATTTTTGGCGCTGTTACCCGGTTTTTCTGGGATAGGTACGTAAGTAAGCACATAGGTATTAATAGGAGTTCCTTATGCCGGACAATCAACAAAAGTCACTTTTTGCCGAACTAACCGATCGAGAATCGAGGACGGTCAGCGGTGGCAGCATTACCAGCGGTTTCAGCAGCGCTAACAGCAACAGCGAACCCAAGAACAGCAGCAGCAATGGCGTCAATACGCTGTTTTTCGTGCCACAGCCAAGTCAGCTTTTCCTTTACGATCCGATTCGCTTACGCCCTTACAAAACCCTTGTAGTCTAGATAGCTGAGTCAGGTAGTGCGATCGGATAAATCTTAAAAATTTATCAGTAATATTCCGGGTAATCGCACAGGTCTTGAGAAGTATTAGTCAGTATTTAAACTAGGCTCTAGAAATTTCAGATAGTTTCTAGTTTCTGTTAAATTTTTTCAACTTAAATGGAGTCAGATCATGAAAGAAACAAAGGACAATTCACTGTTTGCTGAACTCACGCCTGAAGAATCAGCTAGCGTCAACGGCGGTTACTACTATAATCGTCGCCGCCACCACCGCGATTATTACCGCTACGACAACCGCAATTACAACAGTCCCTACTACGATGGTCGCCAGACTCATGGCTACATACCCTCTTCTAATAGCGGCTGCTAAAGTAGACAAGTGCCCTGGATAGGCTAATAAATTGTGGTCTGTCAATTCAGTTTTTGCAATTTAAAGGGCGAGCGACAAAGTTCAGATATTTTCTAGATTTTGTTCAATCTTATCAACTTAAATAGAGGCAAATCATGCAAGAAGCCAAGAAAGATTTACTATTTGCTGAACTTACCCCGGAAGAATCAGCTAGCGTCAACGGCGGTCACTACTCTCATTACGATCGCTGTCACCGGCACCGCCGCAGTTGGGTAGTATACCGCCGGAATTGCGACGGTTCATACAGAAGAATAGTCCGCTACGCTTACTACTAAAGTTTAGGGCTGTGAATTCAGCTCTCTAACTCTTGATCGAGAAAGCACCCATAACTTTATGGGTGTTTTTTGCTGATTGGGTAGTTGGTGAGGAGTAGTGTTCATTATGCTCTACTCATTATTCAATTCGCAAAATGTTAAAGAATATTCCTTTGCTCGGCAAAATGCCATTATTCGGACAAGTAAACAGGTTTAAGAAATATCAGGTTGTTCTCCAGCAGAGCGAAGAAGACTGCGGGGCGGCTTGTTTGGCTTCGATCGCCAAATTTTACGGACAGAATTTTACAATTAGCCGCTTGCGAGAATTTGCGGGCACCGGTCAAAAGGGGACGACTTTACTGGGTTTGAAACAGGGGGCTGAGGCGATCGGCTTTAATGCTCGATCGGTGCGAGCAGCCGCTGCTATTTTAGACAAAATTGATGAAGCACCTTTGCCGGCCATTATTCACTGGAGCGGGTATCATTGGGTTGTTTTGTACGGAAAACAGGGCAATAAATATGCGATCGCAGATCCCGCCATTGGTCTGCGCTATGTTTCTAAAGAAGAATTAGCAGCGGGTTGGACAGATTGGCTGTGCTTGC
>JBDTEI010000197.1:0-5803 GCA_039922675.1 Microcoleus sp. | reverse complement strand
CGCGGGTTCGGCTGTACTCGCAGAAGTTGGGGCAAAAATTGCTGTAGAAGCGGTTGTCGAAACGATTTGCCAACATGATTTGCAGCCGGAAAGTGATGACGAATGGCAGGTGTTTTTGACAGCTTCTCTGCAAGTCGCGCGGGCGGCTGTGGAAGCGGAAGCGGCAACCCGGGAAGTGGCGGCGAGGGATTTAGCTTGCACTTTAATTGCGGTTGTGGCGACGCCGGAATTGATCGCGGTTGCTCAAATTGGCGACGGTGCGGCGGTGGCGGGTGATAGTGGGGGAAATGCGATCGCCCTTACTATACCTCCCTGCGGCGAATATATCAATGAAACTATCTTTTTGATTTCACCAAATGCGATCGAAACAGCGCAATTTCAGGTAATGCGGGAACAACTGCCGCACTTGGCCGTGTTTTCCGATGGCTTGCAAATGCTCGCTCTCAAAATCCCGGAAGGTACGCCGCACAATCCGTTTTTTGCACCTTTGTTTCGGTTTTCTGCCGAAGTGAAGGAAGATGCGGATGCAAAAGAGCAATTAGAGTCATTTTTGCGATCGCCCAGAGTCTCCCAACGCACCGATGATGACTTAACATTATTGTTAGCAACTTTTTCGCGTAATGTCTAATCTGTTCAAATCCACTTACAAAAGCCGGATCAAAAATTATGACAGTTCAACGAATTAGTGCCAGAAACTTGTTACGAGAAACATTTGCTGCTATTGGAGATCTATACACTCCCCTGTTGACTATCAACTCTCCCAGTTTAATATTTGCTGTGATCAATAGTGTTGGTATGCTGGGTTCGGCAGCTATTCCTTTGAATATTATCTACTGGTTCGTGGCAATTCCTTTCTTGTCGGGAGCTATTATTTTCTACACTTACCGAAGTTTGATAGGAAATCAAGTAACTGTGAGTGAGGCTTTCCATCAAGCGAACAGGAGGTTGCTGCCACTTATTTTGGTTTATCTTATATCTTGTGTGCTAATTTTTGCAGGCTTCATTGCACTAATAATTCCCGGATTGTATGTATCATATCGCTTAATATTTCCACTTTACGCTACCGTCATTGATAACTCTTCGGCGCTTGACAGTCTTAGCAGCAGTTGGGAATTAACCAAAGGGCGCTGGTGGTTGGTATGTCGATCGACTTTTATGATATTTTTTGTAGTTCTTGTACCAACAATATTGATTGCTCTATTAATCGATCCGACGGCGAAATCGCTAGCATCTAAACTTACGGCTAATGTACTGGGATTTTTAATGGCACCGTTGATGAGTGTTTATTTTGTTTTATTATACCAGCGCCTGCGGAAATCGGCAGGAACTATTAAATAGACATCTCCTCAAATAAAGTTAAAGGATGCAGGATACCTGCACCACCAACAATTGTTCGAGATATTTAACTATCGGCGAAAATTGGGTGCGGTTCTATAATAAAATCGAGGTGTCAACAATTCTGGTTTAATCTGTACAGTAGGTCGTCACTTGCAAGCACAAGATATTAAGGATAAGCTCAACTCCCTAATTAGCACAGCAGATCGAATAGATCCGAGTTTGGCGAGAAGATTGGATGAAATCAATCGCTGGGTGAAAGATGTTAAACCCGGTTCGCTAACTGCTAAGAAATTTGTGGTGGCTTTTTTGCTACAGCTTATCCGAGATTCTCAGGTTTGGCTGGCAGTTCAATCTCTACCTTCGGAAATAGAAAAACAAGCGGCGTTTGAGTTAATGACTCCGGGAGAAAGGTATTGGTACGGCTATCTATTTCCTAAATGGCTGAGTGAAAACGATCGCAAATTTTACATCTGGAAACAAAAACTCAAGGCTGGTAAATTCGCTCCGGCTGACGATCTCGTCATTCGTGCGATCGCCGCCCGGATTGTCGAACGCCAAGGCAGTGTTTTGTATCGCTATGTAGCAGATCTTTCTATGGCAACCGATTCGATCGTTAGCAACCGCCAACAGCAGCCCCTCTGCATTCAAGTCACCACTCTTTCTGATGAGTTTTCGGAACAAAAATATCAACAATGGCAACAAACTCTTCAAGGCTGGGGGATTGACAGAGGACTATTTTTAAGTTATGATACGAAAGATGCAAATTTCCTGAACCAGTTAGTTAACATTGCATTATATAATAGTGATAATTTGCCCGCAGGTCGTTACCTCAAATTCCCATAAATTCACCCGATCTGCTGCTGAGAATAGTTCGACTGCTAAAAACTCGGTGAAGAAGAAATTTTGAATAACTCACATATTGCAGAATTCTAGACAAGGCCACCAACCTAACCCTCAGCCCGCTTCCCGCAAAAAGGAAGGCTACGCCAAGATTTTCCCTCCCATTTTCTATTTCCGGGAGGTGTCTGGCAAACTGCGGCAACAGGTACTTGATACAAATGCTAAGCAACGGGAAGATTTACCGCAGCAATCAATAGCGGTAAAGTACCCATTGCGCACCCTACGAAAGATAGAGATTTGATTTAATCGCGGTGAAATTGTTGGAAATAAAATCAAATTACATCAAAAAAATCAATACTATGACAGTACAAGGTACAAGCACCGTTGAAAGCAACTTGCAAAAAGTCTTGGAAGAACTGGAAGCAGCCAGGAAAATGCAGGATGATTGGATGGAACGCGGGGTTGATTTTGTTGATTTGTACGTGGAAGATGTAGGCGGTGATTGGTTGGAAAAATGGGATGAATGTGAAAAAGAATTAAAGCAGATAAAAATTAAAAAGGTAGATGTTGAAGCAGTCAAAGTAGCGATCGATCTTTCGGACTTTGGGCAAACCAAACTGCTGGAAATCGCCTTGACTAGCCCGAACTATGGCAGCGATTGGGGCGATCGCCCGCACGAGTCTCCCACCGGACAAGAAGTTAAACACAAACGGCTGTCACTCCTAGGCGGAGCGATTTTCGGTGCTGTTGTTAGCGATTACCTGTATCGTGAATATCCCCACCTGGATGCGGAGGCCATTTCAACCTTAAAAACAGGTTTAGCAGAACAGAAAAAACTTGCAGAATTCGCACAAATTTTTAAATTGAACGAACTCTGTCGGCGCAGTGAATTCGGGAAAGCAACAGACAAAAGTGAGTACAATAAATTTTTGTCCCAGAGTTTTGAGGCTTTGTTTGGCGCGATTTACTTGGAGTTCGATCGCAATTTTTTCCGTGCGGGAAATTGGCTGATCCAGCAGTCGATCGAACCAACACTCAGCCAGCATCTCGATCGGAGTCAGCAGCCACAAATGGCGCCGGGAAACGAGCTAAAACGGCGGGCAATCCTGGGCGCGGACATTCTAGACGCGATCGCGATCGACTATTTGTACAACCGCTTTCCCGAACGCAACGCCAGCCAGCTAACTCGCTGGAAAAATTTGTTAGTGGCAAAAGAGATTTTCCCCAAAGATTTTCAGGCAAAATTAGGCAGTCATTACCTAGAATTGCAAAGCAATTTCTCGCGTACCCGTGACTGGTTGGTGGATAACTTTATCAAAACCGCAGTTGACGAACTAATAGAGGAAACCGACACTCAACCAGAATATCTGATTGACAGTGCAGATCCAGAATCGCTGCCAGAATTGGTCAGCCGGATGGCAGACAAAAAGTGGAAAAATGAATTTTTGAGAGTGGCCAGCATTTTACAACCGGCTGACGAACTTTTGCTGCTGATGCAAGAAAAAATTGACAGTATGGCAGCTAGAAATGAAACTTTGCAAGAGTTGCTAATCTGGGCAAATCACAAGTCTGTGTCAGTAGAAAGGAATTTCCCACCTGCGGAAATTCGCGCTTTTTATGTTGCCTTAGTTTGTGTCCTAGATTTGACTTTGACTCGCGTCCTCGATCCGAGTCTGGATTTTGATAAATCGAAAGTTTGCAAGTTGCGTAATTCTTTGGCAAAAGCACGAAAAAATGTGGAATGTGCGGATGTTACCGGGCTTTTGAAACAGGCTTTTGATGGCGATCCGGCGGGGATATTGGTTTGCATCTTGGGCCTGGACATTGAACCAGAACTCAAACAACTGCTAAAACAATTTCAGAGTCAGATGCCGGATTTGCAAAACTGGAAGAATTGGCGAAAAGAGTGCGGTAAAAGTTGGCTGGCAAAATTTAAGAGCGCGATCGGGTACAATCTAGACTTTCGCCCCCAACAGAAAACTTTGCTGAAACAGTATTATCATGCCCAAAGCTTGCTGGTGGAATGCCTCAACAGCGATAATTGTCATGTGACACCCGCCGTCAAACAAAAAATTGAGGATAGGATGTTATTGTCCGTGGATTTGAAGTTGCTTCACGTCTAATAATTGGGATAGCGCGGACTGGCAGGATGCCTATCCCACAAGCAGAAACCCCAGAAACCGGTTTTTTGGGCTAATCTGCGGGCTGCAACGGGTCTTTTTGTGACAAACCCGGTTTCTCGCCACCCCTGAGTAAGTCCCAAGAAAGGTTAATCAACAGTAAGATTTAATGTGCAGATCAAATTTATTGAGTGCTGTTGACTTCCAAATCCTCTATCCCCTAACGGAATTCTATGCAGTTGCAGCGCCAATTTAGCGGACAACTGATTGCGATCGACAGCAACAGCGCGATCGCCAGCGGCGGTGAAGGTCGCATCTACCCGATCGCCCAAGATCCATCCCTAGTAGCAAAAATCTACCACAAACCGACAGACGAAGACGGCGACAAACTCACAGTCATGTTCAGTATGCCGCCGGATGCGCCGATCGCGGAACCCGGACACGCCTCAATTGCTTGGCCACTCGATTTGCTGCATACTGTCGGCGGGCGCGAAAAAATCGTCGGTTTTGTGATGCCGCGCGTCAAGAAAGCCTTGCCGGTACACACTTTTTACACACCCAAAACCAGGCGCGAACAAAAACCGCTATTTAACTATCTTTACCTCCACCGCACGGCCAGAAACCTCGCCTCGGCGGTAAACGCCCTCCACGTCAGGGGTTACGTCATCGGCGATGTCAACGAGTCGAACATTCTCGTGACGGATACGGCTTTGGTAACGCTGGTAGACACCGATTCGTTTCAAGTGCGCGATCCTTATACGGGTTACGTTTATCGGTGTCCCGTGGGGAAACCCGAGTTTACGCCGCCGGAATTGCAGGGCCAGACTTTCCGCGATATCGATCGAGCTCCAGAGCACGATTTGTTCGGTTTGGGGGTATTAATTTTTCAATTGTTGATGGAAGGTACGCACCCGTTTGCGGGAGTTTATCTCGGTAGCGACGAACCGCCCTCTTTGGAGGCGAGAATTCGATCGGGCCATTTCCCCACCGGTACCAAGCGGATACCCTACCGCCCGATGCCCGCAGCGCCGCCCTTCGAGATGCTGCATCCCCGGCTGCGGCAAATGTTTATCCGCTGTTTTGAGGAAGGGCACGGCAATCCGTTGGCGCGCCCGGATGCGAAAACTTGGGTAAATGCGATTCGGGAAGCGGAAGATTCTCTAATTACTTGCAGCAAAAACACTCAGCACAAATACGGAAATCATCTGAGTCGGTGCCCTTGGTGCGATCGGGCAAAACTCCTCAAAGGCCGCGATCCGTTTCCTTCGCGGCAAGCAGTCAGCAACGGATTGCACTTGCAGCCCGCCACAACCAAGCGTAAAAAGCCCCAACCCCCGCCCGTCGTGAACCCACCCGCAGTGCGCCGTCAACAGCCCTCGACAGGGCTGCCGCGCCAACTGGGCAACTATCAACTGCCGATGCTACCGATACCTTCTCGGAGTCGGACTCCGGTGCCTCGGATTCCCCCTACCAAGTTTGAGCGGATTGTTCAGGATGCTGCTTGG
>JBDTEI010000196.1:0-6676 GCA_039922675.1 Microcoleus sp. | reverse complement strand
AGTACAGTGCTGTTCAAAGACTTAGAATTGCCGACGATCGACCAACTAGAATCATTAGTCAGGAATTATTAATAGGTAGTAGGGAAGTCCTCCGTAGTATTAGTGTCAACTTAAGCCTGGAACCCTTTTTATCTATCGTTTGTAGCCGAGGTATGATCCCCCTAAATGCCCCGGATAGTCGGGGGACTTTGAGAATGCTCTTGTCCCCCCCAACTATCCGAGGAGTACCAGGGTAATCTGGCCTTAATCGCCAGACAGAAGACGGGAACTACGTTCGCAGCTCAAGTTGACACCAATGTCCCTCGCACTCCCCCTACTTTTCAGACTTGATACAACTTCCAACTCGCCATCGCCAACATTCCGTAAATCACCAACTTTAGCGGGCGTTGAGGCATAATTTGGCAGAATTTAGCCCCTACCAAAACTCCCGGCACCGAACCCAACCAAATTGGCAAAACTAAACTCCAGTTTACTGTTCCGAGGCTGAGGTGTCCCAGAGATGTAAACATCAACAAAATTGCCGCCTGGGAAATATCTGTACCCACCAATTTAGAAGTATCCAGGCGGAAAAAAGCAATCAGCAACAGTGCAAACATCGAACCGGAAGAAACGCTAGTGATTCCCACTATGCAGCCCAAAATTGCTCCCGCGCTCACCGTGAAAATGCGACCGGAATTAGTATTTAAGTCCCATTCAGGGGGCGAAGGCAATTTCACATTCGGCAGAAATATTTTGAGGAGTAATTGGGTCAGCGATAAAGCTACAATTAGCGCGATCGCAGCTCCGAGAAAGCGCAGCAATATGCTATCTAAGTCCTGATTTCCACTAGACTTGATGGAATATAAAATCCCTACGCCAGCCAGCGAACCGGGCACGCTCCCCAAAGCCAGCCATTTAACTACTTGCAAGTCGAGGGTTTTTTGCTGCCAGTGTTTGAAACCGCCAACAACTTTCATCAGTGTGGCAGCTACGACATCAGAACTAATCGCAATTGATGCCGGAACTTGGAAAACAAAAATCAACATGGGGGTGATGAGCGAGGCTCCTCCTACTCCGGTTAGCCCAACGATAATGCCCACAAAAAAGCTGAGAAATGATAGTAAGAAATAGTTCATAACTTTGCTGACCAACTGTGCTTGTTAGCACACCTATCCAACCAATAAGAGAACTTACGTATCGCATGATTGACTCGCAATTGGGCGCAGCGGGGTAGCACTCAAGAAAATAGCAGTTTTACCCCAAGCGATACTTATAAGTGAGGCGACCGGGACATCATAGATAAAAGAGAGCTCAGATTAACAGACTCGCCGGAAAATATATCTGGAGTATCGAGAATTTTAAAATGAATCAATGCCACAACGACAATAGTGAAGGCGGTTGAAGAAACTAAGCCAGTCAGTAATTCTTTTTTGAGGTTTTTTTGCTTGGGTTTGTCTGCAAAGACATCTACAGCCCCGAATTGCATCAAGAGAATTCCAGCAATATTAGAAAGCCAGTAGCCGAAAATTGTGCCAGGAAACAGTAAATCTGGGGAAAGCCAACTACAGATATACCCAAAGCCATAGGCAATTGGCAGATTGAAAAATAGGTCGTTCCACCAACAAAGCGGTGATAGCAAATATCCATTTGCCAGAAGCAACCCGCCTCTGATTTTTTTAAACCAGACTTCCTGAAAGCCGTTAGCTTCTGGCAAATGTTGCGTCAGTTGTCCTGCAAGCTGGTACTCTTCACTGACTTTTTTAGCGTTTTCCACGTTGCACCCTCGTAACTCTATCGATTTACCGTAGTTTAACAGCAAAACATAGCTATGTCTAGTAACTCTATCGACTTACCGTATTTTATTGGAACAGGGCTAATTCTACTTTCTTGGTGGTACAAAAATATCTATCGGGGAGAGGTTGTGGAGAATTCTGCCTGATGTTCTTTTTGCAATCAATCGGGTATGACAAAACTGTTTGGGCTCACGGCGGCTGCAAAGATAAAATAAATTACTCCAATCCCCAATAAGCTGACAGCCGAACTGAAGACGAATATCAACCAATCTGACGGTTCGTAGGTATGCTCGTCAATTTGGCGGCGAACGATAAAGTATTGTCCAGTTGAGATTAACACTGTTGCTAAACCCACCAGAGAGAAGACTAAACCCAACTTCCAACCCGTGCCGTGAAGGTGCTGTACGGGGATTTGCACGACGCGAAGCCGGACGATGACGACGCCAAAACCCATAAGTGCGATCGCGCTTCGCATCCACGATAAAAATGTGCGTTCGTTTGCAGAGCGATCGATCGCCCTAGACAGATTTTGCTGTTTTAGCTTCTCCTGATCTACTTTCATAAGTTTGAACGATAATTGAATCGATCGCACTCTTTCATATATTTTTAGTCAGTCCTGGACGCATTCCTACCTTCATAACCGGGTTTTTACCCGATCTGCGGGTAACAAGAAGGATTTTCGTAAACAACCCGGTTTCTGACCCCTCGTGCGTCCAGGACTATTAGTCAAAACTCGGATTATTCGGGACTCATTAAAGTTGTTTGGCTGCCTGGAACTGTGAAAATAAAATAAATTACTCCAGCTCCCAGAAGTACGATCGCCAAACTAAAAAGCAGTACCCACCTGTCTGTAGGCTCGTAACTATCGTAATCGATATCGTGGCGGACAGCAAAATAGTGCTTAGTGGAAATTAACACCGTCAGCAAACCCACCGTCGAGAAGAGTAAACCCAATTTCCAGCCATTGCCCGGAGTGGGCAGCAGAGGCGGATTGAAGGCCCGCAGGCGGACGATGACAACGCCAAAACCCATCAGGGCGATCGCTGTCCGCATCCATGCTAAATAAGTGCGCTCGTTTGCCAAATGATCGCGCACCCGCGATGGATTTGGCCGCTTGGCTTTTTCCGTATTTGCTTTAGTTGATTTAAATCTTAACAGCATAGATAAAAATATTAATTTTCCCGATCAATTATAAATGTAAATAGAACTTTTTTTCGATTTCCCGATCGGCAGCCGGGGGATTGATACCCCGGCGGGCATTAACCCAAATTAATCATTTTCCTCAGTAGGCGCGTTGGGAACTTGCGTATATATGTAGGCGACACGTCGGGAACAAACCAATTAACTTCCCCAGACTTGAAAACTTTAGCAGTAGGAACGTTGAATTCAACAACCCCGGTATCGGGATTAGCTGTAGCCACTAATTGAGTGCCGTCAACTATCTTAACAGCTACACCGCCAGTTAAAGCTTGTGCAACTTTGTCGATCGCGTTTAAATCTGTTGCTTTGACATCGCTCGGCCGATAAACTCCGTCACAATCCCATTTATCCTCTGTTGTTTGACCTGCCCCTAGAAAATAAAGAGCATTCTCGTAAGACCCAGGAGATTTTTTGCGTTTCGGGCAGTAGATAGCCAGGGTTTTTCCAGTATCATTGCGGCACTGACCCCAGCTTTTACCTGTTTCTAGAGTATACTTTTGAAACTCCAATTGAGAGATTTTTTTCTGAAGTTCCTCCGGGGTGTAAGTCTCATTTGGTTTCGTCGAGTTTTTCGCCGCTAACAGAGTGTCAAGAGTTTTAGTTACCTCTACGTAGTCGGGATTGCTCGTGTATTTAGGCTTGGCTGACTCCGCCCAAGATGCGGGAGCAAAAACAAAATTGACCGCAATGACTAAGACCACTCAAACAATTTTCCAGAATTTCACAATTTTTCTCCTTTGGTAGACGCTTCGGCAATTCAAAATTTCCCTTTTATGGAAAATATACTCAGGTCAAAAACCTGGTTATTTTTACTTTTTATCTTATCATTTCAACTCTAGTTGTCAAGTTGATTTGAGTAAACTTTAACAATATCTGAACCAATATTTATTGGCAAAATTTTCTCTAATTTATCTATTTTGAGAGGTGTGAAATGCAGGAAGTTTAACATCTCTTTCAAAAGAAATGCAACTGCATACAAGCTCTAAACCCTTATGCAGTAAGTCGTTTTCAATTCTAAAATCTAAAATCTAAAATTGAAATAGCGGCAGCAGCCGATAAGTACCGCTGTCAATCAAAATGAATATTCCCAAGCCAATCAAGATAAAAGGAACAACAGCCTTGCTATAGCGAGTCAAAACGCTGGCGATCGCCTTGTGGCGACTCAACCAGTAACCCACCCAACACCAAATACCTACCAGCAAAAAGAAAACCACCAAAATTACCACCAAACTAGGCAAATTGCTGCTAGCAAACAGTGGGAAATAAATGGCGATATTGTCTCCACCGTTAGCCACTGTTACCGCAGCTACATTAAAAATTTGGGGGTTGAAAATACTTGCTAGTTTTGACATGACAGGCAAATTAGGTTGAGAGCGGTTAAATTCATCCGATACCGCTTGTATATCATTTGCCTCATTTTCCCTCTTGACTAAGTGACTGATGCCGATCGCGATTGGAACCAAACCCAGCAAGCCAATCCAAGCTTCCGGTACAATTAAGCCGCCCAAAAAACCGGGCAAACTGGCAGCAATGAGTACGGCAAATCCGAGATACTGACCGACAACGATGTGCCGGGGACGGAAAGTAGAATTTACCTGAGCGAAGAACAGCATCAAAATCACAAAATCATCAATATTGGTTGCCGCAAAAGAAGTAATCGCGGAAATCATCGCTGCTGCAATCCAACTCATGTACTGATCCTTCAACTTTCCTAAACTTCAGGTTCGCTAGCGTTACTTCGGCTGAGAGTTATCAAACAGAAACAGCAACCAACTAAAGATATTATACTTAAAGTTGGATTTGCCAGAGTGCCGCTTTTCACCAGAATCGCAATTCCCAACCCGATCAAGACAAAAGGCACAAGCTGATTGCCGTAGCGAGTCAGAGTATCGGCGATCGCCCTCATCTGAATTAACCGATAAGCAGCATAGCACCAAACGCCCACCAGCGCGAAGAATACGCCGAGAATCACCACCAGACTTTCTAAAGTATTGTTCGCAAACAGCGGCACATAGATCCCGATATTGTCGCCGCCATTCGCCACCGTCACCGCTGCGACGCTGTAAGTTTGAGGAGAGAGAAAACTTCTCAAAAAAGAACTCTCAGATTGCTCTAATTCTGCATCAATTTCCCCATCGTCAGTTTCTGGATTCAGCAAGCGGCTAAGCCCGATCGCAATTGGCAACAAACCCAGCATTCCAATCCAGTCTGGCGGAAAGATTAAGCTGCCAAAAAATCCCGGAAGGCTAGCAAAAACCAGTGCTGCAAAGCCTAAATACTGACCCGCAACAATGTGTCGCCGCTGGAATGCTGCATTCACCTGCGAGAAAAACAGCAGCAGAATCAGAAGATCGTCAAGGTTCGTAGCCGTAAAAGCCGTAATCCCAGTGGAAATTGCTGTCACTAATTCGTTCATTTCTATTCTTTCCTCAATTTATGTACTTTGTGTTTACTTCCGCCTTCTACCTCTCTAGCATTCGGAGGCATTCTACCTTTGGAAGATCAACTAATCAAAGCCGTTATTGTCAGTGGATACTGCATTCAAGCGAACACCGCCGTAAATGGCATTTTCTTCGTCGAACTTGGCATGAATTGCGTCAATACCCTGCTCCATCGAACCCACAAGTTCAGGAGAGCGCAGCCGCTGCAAAACAAACCACCCGCAAGTAGCAACCAAGTACATCAAGAACAAGTAAGGAAACGAATCGTAAGGAGCTTCGGGAACTGGGAACATAGTGCTGCCGGGAATCCCTACACTGCCGACAATCGGAATCATCATAAATGCGATCGCCACCACCGAGAACACGAGATCCCGCACGCGCGATTTACCCATTTTGTGCAGGTAAACCGGAGCCGCAATCGAAATCAAGATGTACACCGTTAAAAATCCGTAGCTGCAAATTGCCCCCAGATAACCCATACAATCGAACAGTTTGATGTGAAACAGAGACATCACAGCCGGAACCAAAAATGTCAGAAACGTACACATCGTTACTGCAACGTGGGGAGTTTTATTAGATGAATGCGGCACACCTAATGAAGAGTGAAACAAACCGTGTCGCGCCATC
This sequence comes from Microcoleus sp., assembly GCA_039922675.1. Lineage (GTDB taxonomy): Bacteria > Cyanobacteriota > Cyanobacteriia > Cyanobacteriales > Microcoleaceae > Microcoleus. The sequence goes on along the minus strand of JBDTEI010000196.1, from coordinate 636 downwards.
ATAAAGAACACTCTCGCCGCTGGATTGATCCTGCCGAGGACGCAAGCAAAAAAGCTAAATAAAGCGCCGAAAGCAACTAACTCACCCAGCCAACCAATGGATGCCCAAATGACCAATAAAAGTACCGCTAAAGTTGGCAAAACCACACAAAACTGACATCCCAGTAAATAAATAAGCGAGCACCAAACTCCAGCCGCAAATCACACCGGCAGTCTGGCCAAGTCCTTTAACAATATAAGAGTAAAGAGAACCGGGAGAAGCGGATCTGCTGGCAAATTGGTTGATATTGATGCTGACAAATACTAGGCCGCTCAAGCCGATGAGAAAACTCAGCCAAGTCCCGTTTCCTGAAAGGGCGACGATTAAGCCTATATTTGATGCTGGTATAGTTGTAGGTGCAATGACGGCAAAGGATTGAGCTAAAACTTCTCCGAAGGAAAGGCAGTCCGGCTTTAAGCCGTGTGCACTCTGATTTTTTTGCGTTTTCTTGCTCATTTATATTTTCTATTTTTGTCGATCGCCAAAAGTCGATCGGCTTTAAAAAATGGGTTGTGCTTCAGCGTCGAGTTCAGTGTTCAGACGCTTCACTATCACTCTAAGTCACCTGAACAGTTGAATCAAATGTTCTTTTTTATT
>JBDTEI010000195.1:0-5735 GCA_039922675.1 Microcoleus sp. | reverse complement strand
GTGCCAGCTACGGCGGTAGCGGTTGCCCCGATCGCTCCGCCAGCGTCAGCGTCAGCCCCGACGGTCAAGAACTCACCATCCTATTTGATAAGTTTGCAGCCCTGGGAAATGTCTCAGCAGAACGCCGGAAAAGCTGCAATCTGAGCATTCCCATCAAAGTACCTCAAGGCTTCCAAATTTCTCTCTACGATGCTGATTACCGCGGCTACGTTGCTCCTAGCACGACAGGCAACCTGCGAGCAGAATACTTTTTTGCTGGAACCCGCGGCCCAGTTTTTTCTCGGAATTTAAGGGGAGAAACTAACTACAATGTTCGAGATAGTTTAGTCACTGTAGCTGATGTTTGGTCTCGCTGTGGCGATAGTGTAAATATGCGGGTGAATGCCTCGATGACAGCCAGTGGTGCGGGCACAGCTACCGTTGACTCTTTCGATTTGGCTCATCGCGGTTTAGTTTATCACGTCAAATATCGCACTTGCCGCTAAGCCAGTCAAAAAATCTCACAGCATTGAAAAACCCGGTTTTGTAAATAAACCGGGTTTTTCAATGCTTTAATTACCACTTTTAAACTTAGGATAAAAAAATTAATAACTTAAACACCTCCTACAGTCCTCTCTCCTGTAAGTTGCCATATCAATGGAGGCAGAGCCTCCGGATCTGCATTACCAGGCAGAGCCTGGTAACGAGTAAATTCCTTCTTCCTTCTTCCTTCTTCCTTCTTCCTTCTTCCTTCTTCCTTCTTCCTTCTTCCTTCTTCCTTCTTCCTTCTTCTAAAACACAGTACCGTCACTTTCAATCTGAATTGGCGGCACTCCACCGACTCTCAATTCCCCGGCAATTTTGCGCCCCGCCGCCCAAGTTCCTCCTTGCAAAATCTTCACCAGCGGCAATTCTGTTGCACTCAAATCCAGCTTTTCTCGCATAGCTGCGGCAATTTTATCTAAAAGAATCACTGTGAGCGATCGCCATTCCACTATAACTTCCGAACCAGGCAAGTAACTCTGCTCAAAAATAGCCACATCTTTTGCCAGCAGCAGCCCGGTATCCAAACACAAACCGCCGTTGCGGTACTCCGGCAATCCCGTTAACTGATCCAATCCGGCGACGGCCAAACCAAATTCTTGCAGCGGTTCCAACAGCGAATAAGTCAACCACTGCGAGAGTTTGTGAAAAGGCACAAATTCATCTCCAAAATGCGCTCCTTGTAATGCCGGATGCCGCCAAACATCGCCTAAATTAACACCACCAATTGCATATCTTCCCGGCCAAATTTCCCCAAAACCTGTCAAAACAGCGCTCAATACTTCAGCACAATCCACAGTTTTGACTTGAGAAACCCGACTATCTAGCAAATATTGTGCCAAATTGCCGGGACGCGGGTTTTCGATACCAAACAATAATGGATGCTGGCAAATCGCATTCCCCAAACGCTGCAACAATTCTAATCTGCCGGTTAAACCAACTAGCGGATTATCTCGACTTACCTGAAATCCAGCAGCTAAGGTTTCTAGTTTTAATTGAGAAAGCCCCCGCGAATCCGCAGAAAAAGGAAAATCGGGATTGCTGGAAAAAATGCCTTGACAAAACATCCGAAAAGTGGCTACCGCCAACCCTTCAGAACGGCGGTAAACTTCTCCGGTTTCTGCTTCGCAATACTGCCAGTCTGCACCGGCACCGGCATCCAGCAAAACGCTGACAATTGCTAAATCAAATTTTATCTTAGCTTGTTCTATCGGTAAAAATTGTGCTAAAGCTGCATCCAATTCGGCGATTCGCGGCAGGTTGCCGGCTTCAAAATGCCGCCAGCGACTGTGAAAGGGAATGTTAAAATCGGGATACTGTTGCCGCGTTGTGTCAATTACATAATTTGTTGCTTTGTCGAGTTGGGATAAATCGACGCAGAAGAAATTGAGTTTATTTTCGGAGGCTAAGTCAAAAAGCCGATCGCACTTTTGGCGAATTGCCGCCGGCGTTCTCAGATATTGTACAGTCTCCCGTTCAAGTTTGCTCAACTTCATACAATCAAACACCGATAAACATCGTTTTCTTGAAAAAAATCAAACTGACTGTAATCTAAAAGATTATCTAAAATCGCATTTTTATCGATTTTAATCAGCTTGTATTCCCACTTAGAGCCACTGACTTCGCGTTTTATTTGATCGGAAACTATCACCGAATTTCTTTCTGTACCCGGAGATACTATTTTACTTAAATCTTCCAACCTGTCGGCGATGTTAATATCTTTTCCGTAAGTGCAAGACCGAAATATATACAAATTTCCTTTAGCAACTCCTACCGACAAGCCGCAAGGTATTTGATTTCCGTGAATAAACAGTTTCCAATTCTCGCACAAACTTTCCATTGCCGCTAAGGCTGAATGAGCTTCCGGGAAAGTTAACAAATGCGAATCGCCAACTATACTCCGAATTGTGCCACCATATTCTTCGCAAATGTTTTTTTCAAAAGTATCGAAGTTAGTCAGCAAATATTCAACATCTTTGATAGAATTAGATTCTTGATAAGCAATAAAACCTCTCAAATCAGCTTTAATTATTGCTTGATTTTCAACTATCCGCGTTTTGTGGCTTTGGTCAACTTTGTAAACTTTTTCAGGTTCGCTCATCCCTTTCAAAGAAAACTCGTTAACAAAAGATGTTTGGACTTCTGCCTTGTTGAGAGCCAGCCATGCTGCTTGAGACAAATATATTTCATCCGGCGGAGTTACTGATTCTATCCGCGCTGTTAAATTCACTGTATCGCCAAAGATATCTTTATCTTGGTGCAAGACATCTCCTAGGGTAATCGACACGCGAATAGCCAATCGTTCATCGTTCGATTTACTAGATTGTTCAGCTCTCAATTCTTGCTGCATTTCTATGGATGCCATAGCCGCTGCTGTGACGCTGGGAAAAATCATCCAAAAGGAATCACCTTCTCCTTTAATCACGCTGCCTTCATTTCTGGTACTAATATCTGAAATAAAATTTTTATGTTGGTTTAACAAACTACTTAAGTCCGACTGAGATAATTTTTTAACTCTGGCGGTATATCCGCAAATATCTGTTTTTACGATCACAGTAGAACGCAAATTAGCCATAACCTACCCTGACTGATCAAAAACCAGCAATAAATTTCATTTGGCAAAGACGCGATTGTTCGCGTCCGATCGATCGCGTCTTTGCCCTCTCAATCTCCTAAATCGCGTCCTTTGGCTTCTGCAAGAATTGTAGCATCTGGCACGGGGTCTGGCGTGTAGTAGCCGGCGGCTTTTTTGGCGACAATTTCGACTTGTGCGTCTGCGGGAATCCAATCTTCAGGAATGGGAATGCGATCGACCACGTGAATGCCAGAATTGATAATAGCATTGTATTTGAGATCGCTCATGGAAACTAAACTGTCAATGCGAGAGATCCCCAACCAGTGCAAAACATCTGGCATTAGCTCTTGAAACCGCATATCTTGAACTCCGGCAACACATTCAGTGCGAGTAAAATATGCCTCAGCGCGATCGCCACCTTCCTGCCGTTTTCTGGCATTGTACACCAAAAACTTAGTTACTTCCCCCAAAGCTCTGCCTTCCTTGCGGAAGTAAACAATTACTCCAGAACCACCGGATTGTGCCGTTTGGATGCAAATTTCAATCCCGTGTACCAAATAAGGGCGGCAAGTGCAGATATCCGAACTAAAAACGTCAGAACCGTTACATTCATCGTGTACCCGTACCGCCAACTGCTTCTGTGGGTCAGAAATATTCGCGACATCGCCAATAATATAAACCGTAGTTCCGCCAATTGGGGGCAAGAAAACGTGCAAATCCGGCCGCGTCACCAAATCCGAGAACATACCGCCTGTTTGCTCGAATAAAACGCGGCGGAGAACGCTTTCTTCAACGCCGATCCGCCTCGCAATTCCTGGCAAATACCACACCGGGTCGATCGCAATTTTAGTTACTGCTAAATTGCCACCTGCTTTGACTATTTTGCCATCAATTTGCACGCGCCCCTTCGCGATAGCATCTTGCAATTCCGGCATATTAATGTGAGCTTTAGTGACAGCAATTGTCGGTCGAATATCGTATCCCTGCTGGGAAAATGAAGTATAAATTTCGCTGACCAAACCTCCAAAGGGATCGAGGGAAACAATCAAATTGCGATCGCCCCAACTCGGGTGCGGCCCGATGTGTGCAGCCGGAGATGTGTTCGTAAAATCGGGGCGGTGATCGGCTTGGAGTGCGCCGGAAGCAACTGCTAGCGCTCGATAAACAGAGTAGGAACCCGAATGAGTGCCGATCGCATTTCGGTGAGATGATTTGCTGAGGCTACCAATCACAGGCCCCCGTTTCATGGGATCGATTTCTCCCCAGTAAATGGGAAGAGGTTTTGTGCCGGATCTGTCCGGATGGGATGTTAAAACTATATGCTTGGGTTTTGACACAGTTTTTTTTATTGCTATGGATACTACTGTTGGTTGTAAGCTTCATTGCAATTTGAAGCAGTGATTTATGATAGCAACAAGATTCCGGCTTTGGAAATATCAGGCATAGCCAAACTGGTGATGCTGACTTGCGCGCTTTCCTAAAAAATATAAAATTTTGGGGATTTGTGCTTCAGGCTGATGACTGCACTATACATAAAAAAATACATATTTAACCCAAATTTTGATGGCAATTTTATTGAATTTGTCAATATTTTTTTTTAAAATAACCGCCGAGAGCGTCGAGAATATAGAAAAGATAAAAAGAGGGATAGTTGTTCATAAATTAGGCAAGAGTTGCTATAATGGTAACTGCCGATTATCAAGAATTGATAAAATATTAACTCGGGAATTTAATGTTGCCAAGTACATCTAATTATTTACTCAAAAATGCTCGCGTTCCCGCGTCTCTGCTAGAGATGAAATCGATCGCCCAATCAGCTTCTACGAGCGCAACAACGGGGACAGAGAACAATTTTTGTGCGGTGGATCTGGAAATTGCAGCGGGTGCGATCGCCCAAATCATCCCCACAAATACGCAACCTTTATCGCAACTTCGAGATATTCCAATTGTAGACTTGCAAGGAGGCTTAGTTTTGCCCTGCTTTGTGGATATGCACACGCATTTGGACAAAGGACACATCTGGGAACGATCGCCCAATCCCGATGGAACTTTTGCAAGTGCGCTGGAGACTGTGCGCGCTGATGCCGAAAAACACTGGAATGCAGAGGATGTTTACCAGCGGATGCAGTTCGGGCTCAAGTGCAGCTACGCCCACGGAACCAAAGCGATCAGGACTCACATCGACGCAGCAGGCGAACAGGGAACCATTAGTTTAGCAGTATTTGCAGCCTTGCAAGCCGAATGGAGCGATCGGCTAATTTTGCAAGCAGTTTCCCTAGTTTCCCTCGACTATTACCTGACACCAGCAGGCGAAAAATTAGCCGACAAAATTGCCCAAATCGGCGGCATCCTCGGCGGCGTCGCCTACATGAACCCGGATTTAGACAAACAACTCGATCGCGTCTTTAGCTTAGCCCAAGAACGCGGTTTAAACCTCGACTTCCACACCGACGAAACCGACGATCCAGAATCAGTAACACTGCGAGAAGTCGCAAAAACCGCTATTAAGCATGAATTTGCAGGTCAAATAATCTGCGGGCACTGCTGTAGTTTAGCCGTACAACCACCAGCTTTAGTAACAGAAACTTTGACCTTAGTCAAGGAAGCAAATATTGGCATTGTCAGCTTACCGATGTGC
>JBDTEI010000194.1:0-5256 GCA_039922675.1 Microcoleus sp. | reverse complement strand
TGCTGAGAGTATGAGGTCGATCGCCCGATCGCTGACAAACAAGCACTAATTTCTCCTAGGTGAGTTGACGTTTATGCGAGTCTCAAATGTAGCTCTCTTGACTCTGGCCGCCCTCGCATCCCAGAATGTAACCGCTAAAACTAACGCCGCTCCTGCTGCACCTCCCGTCTCTCCTGGGACCCCGCAGGCCAGCAAATTTGTTGATGCTATAAATAATACCGTATCTCGTCCGGCTGAGTCAATTAGCGCGCCGGAGACCATCGCCCACGAACAATTTTCCCCACGAATTGCCGTAAAATCGCCAACAGGCTTGCTGGTAGCGTCGGCCGGGTCGCAGTTATCTGCTGTAAAAACCAAGGCGAATACTCTTGCTGACTCCGCCGATGTACTAACAAAATCTTTACAAGAAACCTGGCTGGCTAAATTAATCGAAACCGGGGTTAAAAGCAGTCCCCAAGTTCGCGACGCTTTCGATTTTATTTCTCTGCGCACTGATAGTGCTGAATCTGAATATGGTTTTAGTAATACCATAACTCTGCTGAATATTTTGCTAATTCTCGGTACTATTTTTCCACCAGTGACAATCGCCTTTTTTTGGGCTATCCGCAGGCTGGTAGTCAAACAGTTGGTGAGGGATGCCAATCAAAGATTGCAAGGCATTGGAGTGTTGGAATCAGAACTGCTCAACTCTCGCCAACTGACTCAAAGAATGAGGGATGAATTAGAAGCACAAATGAGTGCAGCTAAACAATCACTTGATTTTTTAACTAGAGAAACTGAACTTTCCAAATCTTCCGTCGAGCAAATTGAGACTCTCAAATCTCAATTTATCATGCGCCTGCAAGTGTTGGTAACAGAAGTTTACGAGAAAAAATCTCAAATTGTGCAAGAAATTTCCCAAGTTCCGGCAATTCTTGTCAAAGAATCAGTTCAACTCGCACCTCAACCGCAGTTAAACAATTCCCAAAAGTTGCCAACGGCACCTCCTATAGACGGAGAAAATTTGATTGCTGACGATTATATCAAGCAAGCCGAAGGGCTTTATTTTCAAGGTAATTATGATGAAGCATTAGTCTGCTTGGAAAAAGCTATTTTAACGAACAATAATTTGGATGAGGCTTGGTATTGGCGCGGAAATGTGTTAATAAAACTCCAGCGCCCGGAAGAAGCACTCGCTTGTTACGACCAAGGAATATCAATTAAACCAGATAACTACGAAGTGTGGTATAATAAAGCATATTTGCTCGGAAAATTGCACAGGTACGAAGAGGCGATCGCCAGTTACGATCGAGCAAGTGCGAGCGAGTCCCGAAAATACGGTTGTTGGCACAGCATAGCGGCTTTGTTGGGTAAATTGCAGCATTACGAAGAGGCGATCGCCAGTTACGATCGCGCCCTTGCTATCAAAACAACCGACAGCGAAATTTGGCATAACCGAGGTGCGATGCTGGGAAAAGTACAGCAGCACGCAGCAGCAGTCGATTCTTACGATCGCGCTCTTGCCATCAATCCTAAGAGATACGAGACTTGGTACAACCGAGGTAATATGCTGTGGAGACTGCTCCGCTACAGCGATGCTGTTGATTCTTACGATCGAGCTCTGGCAATCCGAGCCGACAGATACGAAGTTTGGTACAATAAAGCCGCTGTGCTGGGGAAAATGCAGCGCTATCAAGATGCGATCGCATCCTACGACAAAGCAATTGCCATTAAACCACAGGATTTTGAATTGTGGCACAACCGAGGCACAGCTTTCGAGAAACTGTCCCAGTACGAAGCAGCAATTGCATCTTACTCCGAAGCAATTACTCTTAATTCCGAGTGTTATGAAGCTTGGTTTGGGAAAGGCGAATCTTTGGCAAAATTGCAGCGCAATGAAGAAGCGATCGCAGCTTATGAAAAAGCGATCGCCATTAAGCCAGACTCCTACGATGCTTGTCACCACTTGGGCACAGCTTTGTCACAATTAAAGCGCTACGAGGAAGCAATGGCAGCTTTCGATCTAGCTATTGCCATCAAGCCAGAAAATGCGGAAGCTTGGCGCGATCGAGGCACAATTGTCTCAGAATTAAAGCAAGATACAGAAGGACTTGCTGCCGGCGAAAAAGATACTCAAAACTAACCAAAATCCGATGAATCTTCGGAGAGTTAGACTTCATTCAGTTGACAGTTGACAGTTGACAGTTGACAGCAACCTCTACCTGTACCTATAAGGAAGAGGATTGGAGTAATAAATAGTCTGATTTTAATTTATCCCGATCAGGGCTCCGGCTTTAAACCAATTCTTTCTGGTAAGGTCTTGTCATTACCCACATTTTGAAATCTGCTAATTTTCTTAAAAAGCAAATTCTGCAACCCCGCATTCTCTCGTTGTTCATTGTTGGCTACGATCAATCGTTCATGAGTGATGAGAGCTTGTTTAATTGTCTAAGACCTATACAGCAAAAGGGTTTTAGGGAATGTGGGCAAGGACGAGGACTCGCGTGTCCATCCCACAAAAATATTTTTTTATTGTGGGATGGACACGCAAGCAGCCTCCTAGGTATTTTTGCAATCTTGTCTATTCAAATTCTGCCTTCGATCGGGCGGACTTTCGCTGCACCCGACGACACCGCCGCATCTGGCCAACTCCTATCAGTCCAGCAATTGAGCAGCGGGCGATCGCACATTTCCCACTTTAAACCCGACGCTGCTCTCAAAGCGCAGCAATCCACTCAAAATCTCGATCGCCCGCTGGCTGTAGAGAGCGAAAACCTGACCGCCACAGTATTTGGCCCGCATCTTGCAAAAATATCAATTTGCATCCCCCACTTCTAATTCCTTGTGTTATTCTAATAATTGTGATTACTGAAATGATACTCAGAACGCAAGTTCTTTCGGTTACGCTGGCAAGGGCTAGCGCACAAATCCTCACACCAAATCTTGTATTTGGGTGAGGTGCGTTCAGATATAAAACCATTTAGCTAAACCTGGAGGTGATGCCCATGATAGAAAGTAGTAAACGCATGGGTCATCAGATTGGAAACTACCGGCTGTGCGCCGGGGCCGCTCACTAGCAGTCAGCCGTCGTTTCCAACTGGAAACGAATTCCATCGGGAACCAGGCTCAGCTAGGGATTCTCCCGGCAGTCAGGTTCTAATCTGAAGACCCGCTAGACCGCTCTCACCTCAAATAGTGTTAAATCTTAAGTGTGAAAACTTGAGCCTCCACACTATTGGTGAGAGCGGATAGTTTTTGGTCAGATTTTTTACAGGTGGGCTGTTAATCTGCCAAAGAGCTAATCCCAAAGTAAAAAAAAAATTATGGCTGACCTACTTAACGATAAAGAAATTCAAGAGCGCGCCAGTCAATTATCGGGCTGGACGGTCGAAGGTAAGCAACTGCGGTGTACCCGTTCATTTAAAGATTTTATCGGCGCGATCGCCTTTGTAAATAAGTTGGTCGCCCCCTCAGAAGCCGCAGGACATCACCCCGACATAGAAATCTCCTATAACAAAGTAACAATTAACTTGACAACTCACGATGCCGGAGGCTTAACTAAGAAAGACTTGGCGCTAGCTCAAGAAATTTCTGCGCTAAATTAAAAGAGTTCCCGTTTTCCCAACAGCAGCCACTGCATCTAGCGAGAGTCTCAAGAGCAGAAAGCCGGCAAGAGAAAATATCGACTCTGGGTTAGAATTCGGGTGTGAGAAAGTCTAGATGCAAAAAGTCCAATGTATTAAAGGCTATTCGCCATCCTCCGACCATGATCGTATTTGAAAGGCCAGAGTTATTGAACGAATCTGCTCAAAGAACAGAGCTGATAGAAAAGCTTTTGGACATTGGCGCGGCGCTCTCTAGCGCCCCTGATTTGGGGGGCTTGTTAAACTTAATTTTATCCAAAAGCCGGGAAATCACATACAGCGATGCGGGCAGCGTTTATTTAGTAGATCACAGCGACGAGAAATCTAAGTTGCTGTTCAAGGTAGCCCAAAACGGTTCTAAACCCAGACTGTCATTTAAGGAGTTTGCTCTGCCCCTGACAGACAAAAGCTTAGCGGGATACGTGGCAATTACAGGTCAAAGTTTAAACCTGTCTGATGCCTACGACTTGCCCCCCGACGTACCCTACCAGCTAGATACCAGTTTTGACAGGGATATTAATTACCGCACTTGCTCGGTAATGGTGCTGCCGATGCAAAACCGACAGGGCGAGACAATAGGCATACTGCAACTAATTAACCGCAAACAAAAGGCAGATGCGGTGCTGACAGCAGAAAATGCCTGGGAATCTACGCAGAAGTATTCCGAGTGGGAAGAAAGGATAGTTCGATCGCTCGCTTCTCAAGCAGCAATCTCGATCGAGCGCAATCAACTCCAAGAAAGCATAGAAAACTTGTTCGAGGGCTTCGTCAAAGCAAGCGTGCAAGTCATAGAAGCCCGAGATCCATGTACATTCGGCCATTCAGAACGAGTTGCAGCCATGACAGTACGCCTGTCAGAAGAAGTAAACGCCGTCAGCAGTGGATGGCTGCGCTCTATTTACTTTAACAACCGCCAAATTCAAGAAATTCGCTACGCCGCCCTGCTGCACGATTTTGGCAAAATCGGAGTACCAGAAGCAGTTTTGACCAAGCAGAAAAAGCTCTACCCCGCACAGCTAGAAATCATTCGCCACCGCTTTGGCTTAGCTCAGCGGACGCTGGAAATGGAATGCGTCCAGTCTAAATACAAATACTTGCTAGAGCATTCAGCCTACCGAAAACACCCGACGAGGGAGGAGCCAGAGTGCGCTCAATGCCAGGAAATCGAACAGCTAGACACTAAGCTAGCAGACGCAAAAACCAGATTGGCAGAATACTGGGAAGTTCTGCTAGAGGCAAACGAACCTCATATTTTGGCAGAAGAACCCCTAGCTCAACTGCGAGAACTTTCTCGGCAAACCTACAGAGATATAGACGGGGCAATAAAACCGCTGCTGAGCCCAGATGAGATCGTGCAATTGATGGTGTCGAGGGGCAACCTGACGCCGGAAGAACGATCGGCAATCGAATCTCACGTAACTCACACTTACGAATTTCTCAACCAAATTCCGTGGACAAAGGATCTAAAAAATGTTCCCCAAATAGCCTACGGACACCATGAAAAACTAGACGGCACAGGCTATCCGCGAGGTCTAAAAAACTCAGAAATTCCAATTCAAGCGCAACTGATGACGATCGCCGATATTTACGACGCTCTGACAGCAGGCGATCGCCCCTACAAGCGAGCTCTACA
>JBDTEI010000193.1:0-3397 GCA_039922675.1 Microcoleus sp. | reverse complement strand
ACCACGGCTTTCAGGGGTTGGCCAGGGGCAAAAACTTGTCCGAGGTTCTCAATATATTTTTGGCTGACTTGCTTGATGTGGAGCAAACCGCTAACTCCTTCCAAGTCTACAAACACGCCAAAAGGCTTGATACTGCTGACTTTTCCTTCTACCAACTGACCGATTTGCAACTGACTGAAAGCAGAAGATTGAGTCGCCATCCGCTGGGAAAGTACGAGTTTTTCTCGCTCGCGATCGACTTCCAAGAAATTCACGGTCAAAGATTGACCAATTAGCGATTCTATGTTATCGCGTTGGGCTAAGTGCGATCGGGGAATAAAACCGCGCATTCCCTCAACATCCACCGTCACGCCGCCCTTATTCGCCCCAGACACCCGCACCTGAAGCACTTTACCAGTTTCCTGCAATGCAACCAAATCTTCCCAAGCTTGCTGAATTTGTAACTGTTTCAGAGACAGAGTAACTTGGCCGTCTGCATCTTGTTCGCGGATAATTAAAAATTCCCGTTCCTCGTCTAGCGGAACGACTTCCGACAAATCCGTTACCGTTCTCAAAGCAGCCTCTTCGATCGGCAAAAAAGCCGAAGACTTGCCGCCGATATCAACATACGCGCCATTTGAGTCATACTCGAACACTTTGCCGCGCACTACTTGTCCTTTCTGGAACTCGTAATTGTGCTGTTCGAGGGCTTTAGCAAAATCATCCATTGAAAAGGATGGTTTTGCGCTTTGAGAACCTGTAGATTTGGAATTCATGTCAGTTTAGTTGTCAGTAATTTAGTTGTTAGTTGTCAGTTGTCAGTTGACAGTTGTCAGTTGTCAGTAATTTAGTTGTCAGTTGTCAGTTGTCAGTTGTTGAAGGAAGATGTTCTTCCACTCTCCCCATTCCCCCATATTCTCATCTTCCCATCTGTCCATCGGGGGCGGGCACGGAGGCACCGCCCCTACAAACACCATCTCCCAATCTCTAAGTTGGTTGAAGTTCCTGTTGAAATAGCTGCTTCACCTGCACCCACGATTCGGCTGCTGCGGTAGCGTCGTAACTGCCACGATGGTCGCAGAAAAAGCCATGATCCGCATTGTACTGGAAAATTTGGTGAGGAATTCTGTGTTTTTCCAATTCGGCGGCGATTTGGTCAACTTGTTCTTTGGGAATGCTGGCGTCTTGAGTGCCAAAAAAGGCGTAGAGAGTGCCTTTAATGTCGGCTGTGCGATCGATCGTCGGGGCTCCGCCGCCGGGGGTATCCGTGGCGATACCAGCGCCGTAGAAAGACGCTGTAGCCTTGATTTCGGGCAAAGTAGCGGCGAGGTAGGCGACGTGTCCGCCGAAGCAAAAACCAATGCAGCCAAAACCTTGTTGTTTGACGGATGGTAAGGTTTTGAGATAATCGATGGCGGCTTGGATGTCGCTCAGCAGTTGGGATGCGGTAGTTTGTTCTTTGTATTCTTTGCCAATTTTGATAGCTTCGGGCGTGTAGCCGGTTTCAAAGCCAGGGGCTTGACGTTGGTAGATGGCTGGGGCGATCGCCACATATCCTTCCTTTGCTATTCTTTCAGTAACATCGCGGATGTGCGAGTTAACGCCAAAGATTTCTTGGATGACGATAACTGCGGGAAATTGTCCTGCGGCGGGTTGGGCTAGATAAGCGGCGATTTCCAAATCTCCGTTGGGAATTGTGACGTTAGTTGTGCGAATTTCTCGGTTGGTCATAGTGAGTTTTAGGGCAATTATATTTCATTTGTGAATGAGATTTTTTTTAACGAACCGCGAAGGCGCGAAGAGCACGAAGCGGCGCGTTAGCGTTAGAACATGAAGAAAGAAAAGAGAAGAAAAGAGGGCTGGTTTTGTACAGAGATTGTTGGCATTATACCAAATCTTGGGCTAAAGCCGCCCCTACAGGTAGGTTGTTTTTGTTAAAGCGGTTTGTTCCAAAAATATATTCTACAACATCACATTACCCGGAAATCTCTGCTTCAAAACAGGCATCACCGGACAAGGTTTTTGCTCTTGCAAATTCTCGGGTTTGTTCCAACTAAAAGGCCCTTTTTTCTCCGCCGCCATCCACAGCAAGCTTTTTGCTCGCGTCATCGCTACGTAAAGCAATCGGAACTCTTCTGCTGTTTTCAAATAACCTGCTTGTTCCCATGCTTCACCTAAATTTGGTAAAGGATATTTTTCGTGCAAACTTGATCGAATTTGTGCTCTGGCTACCTCTGCTAAAGTAAAATCTCCTAAAAATCGGGTTTGTGGCAAAACTCGCAAACTTCCGGGGATGGTTTGGTCGTGCAGAAACGGCAAAAATACACAATCCCAATCCAATCCTTTAGCTTTGTGCATGGTAATAATTGTGAGTTGACCTTGGCTGGTGTAGCGTTCTTCTATTTTGTCGTCTGCTTCCACAGGTTCAAATCTTTCGGAACTGACAATTTCGCTCAGCACTCCTAAAATATTGCTCATTGAATTGTTGCCGGCTGTTTGGATTGCTACTCGTTCTGCTAATTTGTCGGCGGTGGCTAATTCTGTTTGGTCGTATTGCAGCGCTAAGGCTAAAAATGAGATAATTTGGTAGGGCGGCAGTTCTAAGCGAGCTTGTAGCAAACCGCAGCAAAAATAACGGCATTTGCGCACGGGATCTGACTGCTGGGGGTCTAGGGGGCCTGGGTACAGGAATTGCTCGGGGCTGGTGGCAAAGGTATTGTAGTCTTGTTTGGGGATGAGTTGCCGATCGCTCAAAATCTTTAATGCTGCTTTCAGGTAATCTGGTGAGTGCGGGCGATCGAGAAATTGCAGCAATGTTAAGATTTCCCAAGGTACTTGAGAATGTCTGTCGCGTTCTCCCACATCCTCAATTTTAATCCCGTATTTACGCAAATCAAAGCTTAATCCGTGTTTTTGCGGATTTTCGAGGACTTCTTTGATAAACTTGCCTTGTTTGTTTTCCCGCACCAAAACAGCCATTGATTTGAGATTTTCTAAGGGCAATTTGGGGCTATTTTCTGCATTGCTAGATTCACCGCCTGATTCGATATTTTGGTCAGGGTTTACCCATTCAAAATCCGCAGGTAAAAATTCCTCAACTAACTCAATTACCCGCTTACCAATTAACTCTACTGTGTGGTAAATATCGCGGGGAGTATGCAATTCTAAGCCGCGACCGATAGGGGCAGAATTTGCATTTTGCTGCGGGTCGTCGCTGGGGACTGGCTTAATCATTTGGTCGCGAAAAGGCTGTTCGGTTCCCGCCAATTCTGAGCGATTTACCCATTGCATCATAAAGTTAGCTGCATCGATAATTATCTGGCTACTGCGGCCTGCACCGTCCATTGTTGCTAACTTATTTTCAACTTCGCACTCGTCACAAAATTGGTTAAAATAGATTGGATCGGCGGGAGTAAAG
>JBDTEI010000192.1:0-2896 GCA_039922675.1 Microcoleus sp. | reverse complement strand
ATTCCCGCCTTCATTGCAGCCCTGCGGCAAGCCATCCAGCAGCGGTTTACCCACATTCACAACATCCACCCCGCAGTCGAATGGCGGTTCGCTCAAGAAGCAGAAAGGCGCAGTTGGGGACTGCCCCAAGAGACGATCGTATTTGCAGACGTTCATCCCCTGTACGGAATTTCCGACATTCGCGGTTCTAGCGACGAAAGAAACCGAGCCATTCAAACAGATTTACTCGAACAATTCCGCTTAGGTTTAGCCATAGCCGATGCCGTTTGCGAAACACAAACTACCCACCTCGGCGAGCAACTGCGGCTCGACTTGCTCGACTACATCGAGCATTTAAAACAAAAAGTAACAGTCGATATGGAAGTGCGAGCAGCCGAGTATTTAAACGAGCGTTTAGAAGTATATTTTGACTATTTTGTGCAGTGCGGGCCCAGGGTTCTGGCAGCCGTTGAAGCTTACCGAGCAGCCTGCGAAAACGAACACAACTGCGTTTATGGCGATCGTACCCGCTACGATCAAATGCTAAATCTAATCGGCAGCAAACTCCAAGAAACCTGGGCACGCTGGCAAGAAAAGATGCAGCAAATCCTCCCTCACTACTGCGACATCGAATGCACCGACGGCATGGATCACATGATTTATGTCGGAAAGTCGATCGACCCCAAATTCAGCCAATTTCACCTGCACAGTTTGCGGTACGAACAACTGCGAGCAATTTGCGACTGCGCCCGCACAGTCTTTCGCCTGCAAGCCGAGTCTGAAATTAACATGGAACTCGCCCATTTAGTCTTAGTGCAGAATAGCACGATCGACATTTTTCACAACGAAAACACCGAAAAAATGTTT
This sequence comes from Microcoleus sp., assembly GCA_039922675.1. GTDB lineage: Bacteria > Cyanobacteriota > Cyanobacteriia > Cyanobacteriales > Microcoleaceae > Microcoleus. The sequence goes on along the minus strand of JBDTEI010000192.1, from coordinate 2,050 downwards.
GACGTAAAAGGCACTCGCGACATCCGCTACGAACTTGTCAAAAAGCGCATCGAAAAAGCCGTTGACAAAGACGCACAAGAGCGAATTACTCAGTCAGGAATGCTAACCGTAGTTTATTCAAGCGAAGACGAATGGGAAGAATATCAACAATACTTGCGTTACTTGTCACGCGAAGGTTGGGTAGAGGCAAAAGTTCAGACGGGCATGGTAGAATCACTCCAAGGAGTCAGCGGCTTAAAATTCGCCCGCGTGCGTATTTTGCCCGAGGCCAAATCTCTTGCTGAATATCGCGAAGTTACAGTTCTCACCGATTGAGAACCCGTCCCCCCAAATTCCCTTAAAACCGGGACTTTCCATCCCCCTAACCCCTCTTTTTTAAGAGGGGTTAGGGGGGATCGAAAGCATTCTGGACTCACACACAAGACCGATATTACACTTAAAATGTTTTTTGATACCAGCGAACACTACCTTATTTTTACTTAGTGTATGTTCCGTTTGATACTCCCCAGGGCTGAAGCCACGTGGATTATTGAATGAATCCGAGAACTCTCAAAGGCGTTATCAAAGCACCTCTAGACGCTCAAAACAACTACCAGTACAAAAGGTATTGCAATTGCGCTTACTTTTAAATTGTTTGCTTTCATAATCCATCACTTTTGCCAGATAGGTACACTTCACATTCTGCCATTATTTGTCAGTTATACAGGCTTACTACTCAAGGGTAGTGGGGGCTGCGCTGTGCCGGGATTTCTCCGATACAAGACAAGCTTCAACACGTAGATGGTTTTTTTACTTACAACCTAATCATAACAAACCTTTCGATCAATTGCGTAAATAAATGTTGAAGGCGGTTGAAACCGCTACCGAGTTCCTCCCCATGTCTAAAGCCAGGGGCTTCCCGTTTTTGGGTGATTGGGTATCGAGAAATTCATGACCTAAATCACACAAAACCAAGATAAAGTAGTGTTATTATACTAATAATTAAATGATTTAATCTCAAATTAAGTTATGTTAACTTTATCAAAATATCAAGTCAATTTTACTCTGCACGAAGGCGTCGAAACAATAATCTATCGCGCACAAACACCGACAGACGGACACGCAACAATCCTCAAAGTCCTCAAAGCAGAATATCCAACACTCGAAGCCATTACCAGGATCAAGCACGAATATCAAATTCGCCAAAATTTAGACAGCGAACAAATCGTCAAAGCCATCAGTATCGAAACCTTTGACCACCGATTAGGACTGGTTTTAGAAGACTTTGGTGGCGAATCCCTCGCCCAACTCCTAGAAAAAGAAATATTAAGTGTGCGAACACATTTAAACATCGCTATCCAAATAGTCAAAGCCTTACAATACCTGCATTTTCAGCAGATTATTCACAAAGACATCAAACCCAGCAACATCATAATCAACTCGCAAACAAAACAAGTAAAACTCACCGATTTCGGCATCGCCACAAAACTAAACAAAGAAAACCCACAATTCAACAATCCCAACTCAGTCGAAGGCACATTAGCCTATATGTCACCCGAACAAACCGGGAGAATGAACCGCACCCTCGACTACCGCACCGACTTTTATTCCCTCGGCATCACATTATATGAAATGCTGACAGGAAAATTGCCTTTCCCCAGCAACGACCCCCTGGAAATAGTTTACAGCCACATCGCAGTTCAAGCCATTTCTCCGCATCAAATCAATCCAGAAATCCCCGCCACCATCTCAGAGATTGTGATGAAATTGATGGCAAAAAACGCCGAAGACAGATATCAAAGTGCAACCGGATTGTTGGCAGACTTAGAAACTTGTTTGCATCAGCTAGAAACCACAGGCGAAATAGCAGATTTCCTCCCGGGACGCTTAGATATTCTCAGCCAACTGTTAATTCCCGAAAAATTGTATGGTAGAGAAAAACAAGTCAACGAATTATTAGCAGCATTTGAACGTGTAGGGGCCGGTTTAGCCAACAATTTGTCAGAAAAACCAACAACCTCAGAGCAAAAACCGCCCCCATCAGGAACCAGCGAATTAATGCTAGTTTCTG
>JBDTEI010000191.1:0-4867 GCA_039922675.1 Microcoleus sp. | reverse complement strand
ATACTAGTATCCCCTGATTGTTGGCGGCGCAGCAAATCAGCGGTTGTTTGAATAGAAGCGATCGCATCGGGATCTCTTTGCTGCAAAAGTACCAAGGCTTCTGCGGTAGAAATGTTATAACCTTGTAAAGCTCGATCGAGAATTGCATCCACAGTTTTTTTGTTAGCTCAGCTACAGAATTACTGCCTAGAATTAAGGCGTTTTTATATCTTAACGAATCAATCATAGAGGAACGATAATCTAAAATCTCAAGTCCTACAAACCATCCTTTACTTTCTGGGAACTAAAATTATGGGCATCAACCCAGTAAATCACCTGTTGCCAGTGCCTTCTGGGCCTTTGCAAATTCCTGCTGTACCGACTTTCGGTTCAACTTTTACAGATGGAGACACACCGCCAATTTATTTTTCCCTGGTCATTCCCACCTACAACGAGTGCAAGAATGTCAAGATTATTGTGGAACAATTGACTCAATTGCTCGATGGTATGATTCCCGGCAACTACGAATTAATTGTAGTCGATGACAACAGCCCCGATCGCACGTGGGAAGTTGCCCAATCCCTCACAGCCGAATATCCGCAATTGCGCGTGATGCGGCGGGAAGACGAGCGGGGACTTTCCACAGGCGTAATTCGCGGCTGGCAGGCCTCTCGGGGGGAGGTTTTGGGCGTTATCGATGCCGACTTGCAGCATCCGCCGGAGACGCTGTTGCAGCTTTTAGCAGAAATTCAGCGGGGAGCCGATTTGGCCGCTGCGAGCCGCCACGTTGCCGAGGGCGGGGTGAGCGACTGGAGTGTAATCCGGCGATTTTTATCGCGGGGCGCTCAAACCTTGGGGTTGGTGATCCTGCCGGGAGTGGTGGGGCGAGTTTCCGATCCGATGAGTGGCTATTTTATGGTGCGCCGCAGTTGCATTGCCGACAAAACCATGAATCCTGTGGGTTACAAAATTTTGATAGAAGTCCTCGGCAGGGGAAACATCCACTGGATTGGAGAAGTTGGTTATGTGTTTCAGGAGCGGAAAGAAGGCGAGAGCAAAGTTACTGGGAAACAGTATATTGAGTATTTGCGGCATCTGCTCATATTGCGGTTTGCCCGCTGGCAAATGGGTAAGTTTCTGCGGTTTTGCATCGTGGGTTTCAGTGGCGTATTTGTGAATATGGGGGTTTTGTACGTGCTGCGGAATAGCCTGCATTTGGAGCTGACTCGCAGTCTAATTATTGCTGCTGAGTTGGCAATTATTAGTAACTTTTTTTGGAATGATTTGTGGACGTTTGGGGATATTTCTAAGCGGCAGCCAGGAAATCGCCAGCGCTTAAAACGCCTATTGAAATTTAATACGATTTGCTTGATGGGTTTGATTTTAAATGTGCTGCTGGTTAATTTAATGTTTAATATTTTTGGAATGAATGAATATTTGGCTACTTTAATTGCGATCGCAGTCGTGACTCTGTGGAATTTCTGGATTAATATGAAGCTGAGCTGGCGGGTGACGGAAATTGACAGTTGACAGTTGACAGTTGGCAGTTGGCAGTTGGCAGTTGGCAGTTGACAGTTGACAGGGAGGGTTTTAAACAGTTGGTAGTTAGCAACTAGCAACTAGCAACTGTCAATTATCAACTGTCAATTATCAACTATAATAACTGTTCTTCCCTATGCCTTTGAATGACTGAATTAATGATTAAGAAAAAACAACTGTTGTTGCTCTTGCTGTGGATGGCGATCGCCCTCATGCTGCGTTTTGCCAATTTGGACTCGAAACCACTGTGGACGGACGAGTTTTCGACTCTAGTGTTTAGTTTGGGCAACAGTTTTCGCGGAGTGCCGATCGATCGCGCGATCGACCTTCCCACTCTACTACAACCGCTGCAATTTCGTCCCGATGCTGGCATTGCAGATGTCCTAAACCATTTGCTAGTGGAAAGCAACCATCCGCCAGTGTATTTTATGCTAGCCCACTGGTGGATGCAGTTGTTTGGGCCGACTGAGGATAGTTTAGTGTGGATTGGGCGATCGCTCCCGGCATTATTGGGAGTTATTTCAGTTCCCGCCATCTACTTTTTAGGTAAATTTGCGTTCAATTCTCGTTTAGTTGGTCAATGTGCGGCCGCGATGATGGCAGTTTCTCCCTACGGCATTTATCTCGCTCAAGAAGCCCGCCATTATACGTTAGGAATTTTATTAGTTATTGCCTCTCTTTTTTGCTTAGCCTTAGCTGCAAAAAAGCTGCAACAGCGCGCTCCTCTGCCTGTTTGGGCGGGGATACTTTGGATATTTGTTAACTGTTTGGGAATTGCTTCTCACTACTTTTTTGTGCTGACTTTGTGTGCCGAAGCCATCGCCTTAATTGCCGTAATTTGGCTGCAATTTAATCAGAAATTGGCAACTTCCAATAATCAGCAGTCGAATATTTGGCAATTTCAAATTATCTGGCGGCTTGTCGCAGTAGCCCTGGGGACTTTAGCTGGCGGTTTAGTTTGGCTGCCGGTATTTACGTCAAACAAGTACGGCAGTGAACTAACTAATTGGATTGTCAGTGGCGATCGCACATTATTAGATGGGATCAATCCGATTGTTCAAGCTTTAGCTGGATGGCTCACTTTCGTGTCGCTGCTTCCGTTGGAATCGTCAAATTTGGCTGTAGTGGCTGGATCTGCGATCGGCATGGCAATATTTTTGCTCTGGGCACTTCCCCTGCTGCCAAACGCTCTTAAAAATTCCTTAAAAACGCCAAATACTCATTTAGGTACTGTGATTTTCGGCGGATTTGTACTAGGAGCGATTTTCCTATTTTTCAGCTTTGCATATATTCTAGGAATTGACCTAACTCGCGGGCCTCGATACAATTTCGTCTACTTTCCGGGAGTGATTTTACTATTAGGAGCAATCTTAGCAGTTATTTATAGCACACCTACAGTCAAAAGTCGATGCTTTAATTTGCCTGCTGTAGAAATTTCTGGCAAAAAAGCAGTCATGCTAATTTTAGTAATGGGTTTTGTCAGCGGTATCACCGTAAATTCCAATCTCGGCTATCGCAAATATTACAAACCAGACCTTTTAATTCCCATTATCCGCGAAGTCTCGAAAGTTCCCGTGTTAATTGCCACTACTCAAAATACTCATGTAGAAATAGGAGAGTTGATGGGTATAGGATGGGAATGGGAAAGAAGGAAGAAGGAAGAAGGAAGAAGGAAGAAGGAAGAAGGAAGAGGGAAAAAGGAAGAAGTGAAAATCTTTGATTCTCCACAGTTTCTTTTAGTTAAGCAGAGAAAGGATGCGCCGAAAATTGTCGCGGGAATACTCGATCAGACACTCAGTCAATTGGAACGCCCGATTGATTTGTGGTTGGTAAATTTTAGCGCACCTGTAAACTTAGCAGCACAAAAATGTCAGATTGAATCGCGCCAGTTTCCGAGTGTAGATGGGTATGAATATCAAGTTTATCATTGTTCTCGGTCATAGTTGTAGGGTGCGTCGTTTTCATAAAATCCCTAAAAAAAATCGATCGCGCTTTTGATTAAAATAAGTGCATTAGCGAAGCTGGTTAAGACGGTGAAAGTGCAAGTTTTGTCTGTTCAGCGTGCGAACGCCCCTAATTCCCACGAGGTTTTGCTGTCAGTCGGTGGAGATAGACACAAATTTATTTTTACCACAGAAGTCGATCGCCTGGGAGAGCATTTACTGCAAACTACTCACGGATCTCGCACTTTTGTAGATTTTTTCCGATTTAATCAGCGGGTGGCGATGAATGTGACAAATCTGGTGGTTAAATGTTACAATCATCAAGCTGTTGACTTTCCGGCAGATGTCTGTAACTTTGTTGATCCTGAAGCAGCTTTAATGATAAAATTAGAACAATCAAACATTCCCCTATAAAAAACATGACTTTCGAGACAGTTTTCAGTCTTGTTAAGCAGTTGTCTCTCTCCGAAAAGTTACGGTTGATTAAGTGGATGGTTCCTGAGATAGAACGAGAATTAGTTGTCGTTCGCCCTACTCCCCGCAAATCATTGTGGGGCTTATGTGCTGACTTAGGAATCGCACCGTCTGCGGCTGATATAGATGAAGTTCGCAGGGAAGAATGGGCGAATTTCCCAAGGGAGGATTTCTAATGCTGCGTGCTGTAGCTGATACTCATGCAGTTATCTGGTATATCTTTGCCGATCCGCGACTTTCTGCAACTGCTAGAACAACAATAGAACAGATAGCTATTGAGGGAAATCAGATAGGATTTTCATCGATTACGCTAGCAGAAATTGTCTATCTGAGCGAGAGAGGGCGGATTAATGCAGATACTCTCGATCGCCTGTTAGCAGCAGTTGATAGCGAGGATGCCTTACTTGTTGAGATTCCTTTTGAGCGCAATATCGCTCTGACTTTAAGGCAAGTTGACCGATCGCAAATTCCAGATTTACCCATCGCATAATCGCCGCTTCTGCTTTGTATCTTAACGTATCGGTGATTAGTCGCGATCGCCGGATTCAATTATCGAGTGTAGACACAATTTGGTAAAACTGCCCTTTGGTTTTAAATAATGTCGATCGCGCTTTCGATGAAAATAAGTGCATTAGCAAAGCTGATTAAGACGATGAAAGTGCAAGTTTTGTCTGTTCAGCGTGCGACATAAGCAATTAATCTAGAAACTCGTCAAAGGGCGATCGCGATTGTTGAGAAATTACCAGAAGCTATGCTGGATGAAGCCGTTAAGTTTCTGGAATCTTTGTCTGTCAAGGCTAATTGATTCTCCCTAATTTTTATCCATCCTGTCTGACACTATCGGGCACGCCCACCGCCGAAATACCCGATATCGCCCTTAAATTCTGACACCGAATCAACCCATTAAAATCCAAACTGCGCCCTTCAATTTG
>JBDTEI010000190.1:0-4980 GCA_039922675.1 Microcoleus sp. | reverse complement strand
ATAGATACAATTCCCCCAATAATTGCCCCAACAACTACCAGGATGATAAAGACTTTTTGCAGAGTTTTTTTAGTAGCTGGGTGATACTGTCTCGGCAACTCTTGACCTTGCTCGTCAAGTTTTTGCTCCAAGGGGTCTAGCGGATTGGATGGATTTGAGTTAAAAGGATTCGGTGCTTGATTCATGGCTGGCTTTGGTTTAAGGATATTAACAACTATTGTAACTTGCGATTTGCACGCAGCAGCTTAAATAATAAATTCTGGTTTTAGTCAAGACTGTCTAAATTTGATCAAGATTCCTATAATCAGGATTAACCCGGTTTATTGAAGAAACCGGGTTTCTGAACATACTAAAAATTTTAGATCACCCTTCTGCTTTGGAAAGGCGATCGAGAGAAATTGTTGCGGCTTGTGATACTTGGGAATTGCTGTCTTTTTCTAAGTATTTCAACGCTGAAACGCTTTTAATACTCGGTAAATTTCCCAAAGCTTCAGCGAGTCTTTGACGGATCAGCCAATCTTCCGACTGAGCAAAATCGAGGATGCGATCGATCGCCCCAATGTCCTTAATTTCCCCCAAAGCCGAAATTGCCGCCTGCTGAATCACCACTTGCTCGCTTTCGAGAGCTTTCAGTAGCACGTCGCGAGCCCGGGGATCTTTGAGATTTCCTAGAGAAACCGCCGCACTAAAGCGCACCAGCCATTGAGTATCTTCGTAAAAAGCCCGTACCAAAGCCTCAAAAGCTCTGATATCTTCTAGATAGCCTAAAGCACCCGCAGCGTCAGCGCGAATGCCGTAATCCGGGTCAGTTTCTAGCAATTTGACTAGAATGGGATAGCACTCTGCTGTCGGTTTGACTCCGAGAGCAAACACAGCCATCGATCGCACTTGCAAACTTTCGTCGTTCAACACCTTTTTAATCAAAGGTACCGCCTCAGCAGCCGGCACGTTCCGCAAGTTTGCCAAAGCCACCATGCGATCGGCTGAATTTTCGCTTTCTAACTTGGCTGCAATTTGCTCTAAGCTTAAAGTTGTCATTATGGGTAAATTTTGTAGTAAAACTTTACATTCGGCTGATTTTGATTATAGGGGAGTCTCAGGAAAAAAGCAGGCAGTAAAAACCGCCCCAGGATTTGAACTCAGTGAAATTACGGATTAGTGAGAGTATTAATCTAAAGCTCAAATTGCATGAAAATAATAAATGAGCAAATATATTATTTAAAATTCCAGCACAGGCGAGGTGTTTGGGCCGTTCCCTAAGGCTTTGCCCGATTGTTATACCATTTTCACAAAACAATGCAACTTTAGGGAATCTCCAAACTCTTATGCAATAAGCGCTTTTCCATCGAAAATCGAAAATCGAAAATGGTATTAGCCGCCCTCTGACAACCTGCAATTAACTATGCCCTTTTATCACCCGCCCTTTTACTCCTCAGCCTTAGAACAAGCGATCGACCGCTACCCCCTAACTGCCGGGCCAGAAACTTCCTTAGCAGTGGCGATCGCCCTGATGAGTCAGTTGCAAAACAGTTGTCTCCTAGCCAAAGAGCCTTTACCCTCAGACAAGGGGGCCATGACCGAATCATCACCGCCGGACAAGGTGCGGGCCCGCTGCGTCCTCGTCGTGCAGAACCAGCAGACTATTACCACAGACAACTTATCCGATAACCCCAGTCGCGGGCTGTTAATCGGCATATTAACTCCCGCCGACTTAGTGAGGCTGATCGCTTCTGGCAAAATAAACAGCCTGCAAAAAGGAGCCTCGCACAAAATACCAATTTCCGAAGTGATGTCCCCGGTATCGGTTTCCCTCACAGAATCCGACGACCAAGACGTGTTTGCCGCTTTATCCTTATTTCGCCAGCACCGAATTCGCTATTTGCCGATCGTCAATCAATTCCGGCACTTGGTAGGAGTGCTAACGCGAGAAAGAATTCGCCAAGTATTGCAGCCTTCCAACATTCTTAAATTGCGACGGGTAGCAGAATTGATGACTACGCCAATTACAGCGCCCCAGACCGCCTCGCTGCTGAGCATAACCGAACTGATGTCTGAGCATCAAGTCAGTTGCGTAGTCATTACCAAAAACAAAGAATTAACAATGGAGAAGCCCAAAGATGACTCTACCTCCATTTTTCACTATTCCTTTCACCAACCTTTGGGAATTGTCACCGAATACGACATAGTGCAGGCACTGTTTCTCGAACTGAATTTCGAGCAAACCCCAGCTCAAAAAGTCATGAGAACTCCCCTGCAATTTCTGGAACCCTCCGATTCCCTGTGGACGGCGCACAAACAAATGCAGCACCAACAAGTGCAGCGGTTGGTTGTCTGCGGCGGACGCGGAGAAATGTTGGGAATTATTACTCAAACCAGCTTGCTCAGAGTCCTCGATCCTACAGAAATGTACCGAGTTGTCAAACAGTTACAGCAGTCGGTTTATCAACTGCAATCGGAAAAATTGGAACTGCTGCAAAGTCGCAATGCCAAATTGGAACAGCAGGTGCGCGAACGGACTGCCAAACTCCACGAACAGGTGCAGCGCGATCGGCTGTTAACTCAAATTTCCTTGCGGATTCACCAATCCTTAAACCTCGAAGAAATTCTCAACGCCAGCGTCGATGAAGTCCGGCAAGTTCTCCACGCCGACAGAGTAGCGATTGTGCGTTGGGAGTCGAGAAATTTCGGCATTTTTGTGGCAGAATCCGTTGCCCCCAAGTGGTCTTCTATCTTGGGAGAAATCATGCCAGATAATATTTGGCAAGAATCTGCATTTGCGATCGAACAGGAGATTTATGCCGTCCCAGACATCGACCAAGCTAGTTTGAGTGCCGAAAAATATGCGCGCTTCCAGCAAGCACAAATCAAAGCTTATTTGATTGTACCAATTTTGCAAGACGGCAATTTGTGGGGGATGATGTGTGTCCATCAGTGTTCCAAATCCCGGCAGTGGCAGGCTTCAGAATTGGATTTGCTGCTGCAACTGGCAACTCAAATCGCGATCGCCATTCAGCAAGCCCAACTCTATCAGCAAGTACAAAATCTCAACACCGACCTCGAACGCCAAGTCCAAGAACGCACCGCCCAATTGCAGCAAAAAGTGCAGGAACTCCAGCATTTAAACGTCCTTAAAGATGAATTTCTCAGCACAGTTTCTCACGAACTGCGGACCCCTTTAGCTAATATGAAAATGGCTATTCATATGCTAAAAATTTCTCCCACACCAGACCGACGCCAGATTTATTTAGAAATTTTAGAAACAGAATGTACTAGAGAAACCGATTTAATTAATGCTTTACTCGATTTGCAGCGGCTCGAAGCAGCACCTTGTGCGATCGACCTCGAACCAGTAAACTTAGAAGTCTGGCTGCCTACGATTATCGACCCATTTTATACCCGCGCCCACAACCGACACCAGCATTTGCGAGTAGAGTGCGATCGCCACATCCCCACGATCAGTTCCAACCGCGCTAGTTTGGGACGAATTTTAGCAGAACTCCTCAACAATGCCTGCAAGTATACTGCCAATGACGGCGAAATATCTTTGAAAGTTGAGTGCAAAAAGGGAGACTGGGAAGAAGGAGGAAGCGAGAAAAATTCGATCCAAGCAATTGCTCTGGCTGTCTCCATCCAATTTACACTCAGCAATCAATCTTCCATTTCGAGAGAGGAATTGCCTCGAATTTTTGAGAAATTTTATCGAGTTCCCAACGCCGATCCCTGGAAACAAGGAGGTACAGGTTTGGGTTTAGCTTTGGTTCAAAAACTTGTCGAACAGTTGCAGGGAAAAATTGAGGTTGAAAGCAGCAAGGGCTGGACTAATTTTACCGTCACATTTCCTACCAAGCCAGATGCGAATTAGTCCACCATCAGTCCATTTGAGATTTTCCATTTTCGATTTGAGATTTACTCCACAGATAAATCTGGGAGATTGAACCTTAATCTAAATTTTGGGGTGAGATCATCTTTTTTACTCTCATACCACGCCAGGTCAATTACCAGTTGACAGTCATTACTCACAAGTTAAGCTAAAAACACTATTGTCAATGAGTAATTTTACTCATTTTTGACCTGTTTACCCAATTAAAATATGACTCCATTTGTTCCTTTATTATTGAAAAAAAAATGTTCGGGACTTCTTTGAGTTCCAGGGAAAGGAGAAATAATTAGCCTGATATGAGGTTTTCGCCGTCGTTTAACAATCCCTAAATCTTGATTTTCTGCTGCAGCAAAATACTTAACTAGGTCAGAAGCTAATCCTTTTTGATAGGCCACAGAGAAATGATACATCCCCCGATAAATCATTTCTAATGAAATCCGTTCAATTGGTACTCCTAATTCATCCGCGACAGCATCTCCCAAGTCTACTAAAACTGCATAAAATAGCCAGGTAGCCCAGATTTGGAGCTTAATTCCGTTTAACGAACCTGTCCATAAATAGCTGAGATTTAGTAATCTTTTTACTATGCAAAATGCGTCTTCAATTCGCCAGCGTCTTTGATATAAATCTGCTACTACATAGGGGGGTAATATTTCTGGTTCTCGGACACTTGTTAGATAAGAACGCCAGGAAGTCTTGGAACGAATCTGTACTAATCTTATAGTCAAAGCTGGTGTTTTTTTTGTGCCTGCACCTATTTTAATTATCTGGTCTTTGACATCATAAGTATTGGTTAATACCCGCTCTACTTGATAAGATGCACCTTTCTTAATTCGAGTAATAAATTCAATTTCTTGCTCCATTAGTTGTGACCAAAAAGCGAAGTGATAGAAGCCTCTGTCCAATAACAGCAATGTTTTTGGCTTAACTATTTTCAGTAAATCTTCCTCGAACATGGGTATCTGCTTGTTTAGGATTTGTCCAAAACCAAATTTCTTGGGGAAGATGAGTTACTAAATCTATAATTACTCCCATTTTTCCGGCTAATTGACCAATTGGCACGTCTGATAAACTTTGTAGCTTCTTAAATAATGCTTCTA
>JBDTEI010000189.1:0-5110 GCA_039922675.1 Microcoleus sp. | reverse complement strand
TTCCTAAAGCTAAACTTGCCAGTGACTCCTAATCCATTTGCCCAAGAACGCCTGCTATTTGCCCCAGCAACCCCCGATGCGGATGCTATCCCGACGATTTTTGCTTTTCCCAACGAGTACACGGTTGGCATCACCAGTCTCGGCTATCAGATAGTGTGGGCAACTTTGGCCGTGCGATCGGATATCGAAGTCAGCCGTTTATTTACTGATATTAGCGAACAACTTCCCCGACATCCAGAATTACTGGGATTTTCGCTTTCTTGGGAACTCGACTATGTAAATATTCTCAATTTATTGGAATCTCTAGAAATTCCAATTTGGGCGTCTAAAAGAACTGACAATCATCCGATAGTCTTCGGAGGCGGCCCGGTTTTTACGGCGAATCCCGAACCTTTTGCCGATTTTTTTGATGTAATTTTGCTGGGAGATGGTGAAAATTTAATTGACAATTTTATTGATGCTTGTAAAGAAGTTCGTAGCGCCGACAGACAAACTAAATTACGCTATTTAGCCCAAGTTCCGGGGGTTTACGTTCCCAGTTTGTACGAAGTAACTTATTTGGATGCGACTGCGGGGATTAAATCGATTCAACCTGTGGATTCGGCAATTCCGAGTATGGTGGAAAAACAGACTTATCGCGGCAATACTTTATCTGCTTCCACTGTCGTAACAGAAAAAGCGGCTTGGGAAAATATTTACATGGTAGAAGTGGTGCGGAGTTGTCCAGAAATGTGCCGTTTCTGTTTAGCAAGTTATCTGACTTTGCCGTTTAGAACTGCGAGTTTGGAGGATTCGTTAATTCCGGCGATTGACCGCGGTTTAACTGTGACTAATCGTTTGGGTTTGTTGGGTGCTTCTGTGACTCAGCACCCGGAATTTGAAGCGTTGCTGGAGCATTTAAACCATCCGAAATACGACGGCGTGCGGCTGAGTCTTTCTTCGGTACGGACGAATACGGTGACAGTTAAACTGGCGGAAATATTGACTAACAGAGATAGCAAATCTGTGACGATTGCGGTGGAAAGCGGGAGCGAACGTCTCCGCAAAATTGTTAACAAAAAACTTACTAACGAGGAAATTATTCAAGCTGCTATTAATGCTAAGGCTGGCGGATTAAAGGGAATTAAACTTTACGGGATGGCGGGAATTCCTGGGGAAGAGATGGAGGATCTGGAGGAAACGGTGGCGATGATGAAGGCGATTAGAAAAGCCGCTCCTGGTTTGCGCTTGACTCTGGGATGCAGCACTTTTGTGCCGAAATCTCACACTCCTTTCCAGTGGTTTGGAGTGAATAAAGATGCGGAGAAGAGACTGAAGTTTCTAGATAAAGAAATGCGGAAGTTGGGTTTAGAATTTAGACCTGAAAGCTATAACTGGTCTGTGATTCAGGGTTTGCTCTCGAAGGGCGATCGCAGATTGTCAAAGCTATTAGAATTAGTGCGGCATTACGGCGATACTTTGGGCAGTTATCGGCGGGCATTTAAGGAGTTGCGGGGACAGTTACCGGAGATGGATTTTTATGTTTTTCAAGAGTGGGAATTGGAGCAGGTTTTGCCTTGGAGTCATTTGAAAGGCCCACTACCGGAGGCGACTTTGAAGAAGCATTTAGCTGAGGCGATCAGTCATTTTAAGACCCAGGAGTTGCCGTTGACGAGTTAGGAAATAGCGGGAGGCGAAAGTGCGATCGTATTTTTGTAAAGAATAAATAGATCGAAAGCTAACTGAACAAGATAAAATTAGGAGCGACGTACTATAATACAATTATGCCAGAAGTCCACCCTAGAGAAATTCAGCGTTATGTTGCCGTAGACGGTCAAGTGCCGTTTGATAACTGGTGTGATTCGTTCCGAGATCGCAAAATTCCCACAATTATCAATAAAAGACTTGACCGAGTTCTTTTGGGAAATTTGGGAGATTGTAAATCAGTTGGAGAAGGAGTCTTTGAATTAAGGATAGACTATGGCCCTGGTTTCCGAATCTATTTTGGACAAGTAGGAACAACAATTGTACTTCTGCTGTGCGGAGGAGATAAAAGCACTCAAGACGGAGACATTCGCCAAGCAATAGAATACTGGACAAATTATTGGAGTTAAAAAATGCCTAAAAGTTTACCGTATCATGACTTTTTGATGGCGCAGCTAAAAGATCCCAGTTATGCGGCTGTCTATCTCGAAACTCATTTTGAATTAGATGAAGACGAAGAACCTGACGAAGCATTAATCAGACTTGCTCTGAGTCATGTAGCAGAAGCTCTGGGTCAACCAAAAATGACTCCAGAAGAATATGAATTGCATTTGAAAAAACTGGATGAATTGCTCTCGTTGCAAGGAAGTGATACGATTTACAATCTGGGAACTTGGCTGAATGCTTTGGGATTGAAACTAACTGTTGCTGTTTGTACTGATGCTGTTTGTACGGATACAGAGGATAATACTGTAAATGCTGAAGTGCGATCGCAATTAACCGTATAGCCCAACGATACAATGCCCAATTTTAAATACTCGTCGCTGATCAATGCTACTGTTGAAACAGTCTGGAACTTTCACGAAAAGCCCGATATTCTGCAACTGCTGACTCCGCCTTGGCAGCCGGTAAAAATCATTCGCCGCGAAGGGGGACTCGATGTGGGTGCTGTATCAGAATTTCGCTTGTTATTGGGGCCGATTCCGGTGAAATGGGTGGCGACTCATACTGAGTGCGAACGATATCGCTTGTTTGTGGACGAACAAACTGAGGGGCCGATGGCGCGTTGGACTCACCGACACGAGTTTAGCACCGAAAATGGCAAGACTAGATTGACGGATGCGATCGCCTTTTCGATACCGGGTGGCCCAATTGTTGATTTATTGTTAGGTTGGTGGGTGGAAATGCGGTTAACAGATATGTTTCGCTACCGCCACGAAGTTACAAAAAGGGAGTGCGAAAAAGATGCAAACAACGGCTGATAATTTTCATGCTGATTTAGTATAATTCATAAACTTTGAAGTTGCTGCTTCGACGAAAGCCCGAAAGATTCCGCAGTGTGCGAGACTTTTTTTCGATAGTTCTGGATGCCATTGAAGTGCTACGATCCAAGGATGATATTTATACTCCATTGCTTCCACTAAACCGTCGGGTGCTCGCGCTACAATTTGCCAATCAGGTGTCACATCCTGCACAGCTTGATGATGCCAAGAAACAACTGTTGTTGCTGTTGTTCCCATGATTTTTGCTAACCGACTGTCTGGATCGATTTTAATGATATGCTCGATCGCGCGAGGGGGAATTCCAGTTCCGTGACTAACATCCTCTCCGTAAGCATCCGGTACGTGCACGACCAAATTGCCACCGCTGGCTACATTCAGGACTTGCATTCCCCGGCAAATCCCCAACACAGGTATGTCAGCCATCAAAGCTAGCTTGGCTAAGCTTAACTCAAAATTGTCGCGTTCTGCGTTAATCGAGTAAACTGTGCGATCGACAAAACCGCCATAATGTTCTGGATTGATATCTCCGCCCCCGGAAAAAATCAAACCATCTACGGCATCAAAAATACTAGCTGGATTTAATTGATTGGGCGGTAGTAAAATCGGAATACCGCCTGCCGCCTGCACTGCATCAATATATGCTCCGTTGACGCAATATTCACCTGCTTGACTGCGGTTGTAAGTTGTGATACCAACGATAGGATGTTTTTTCATTTGCTAGAGAGTGGGAGATAATTATTTACATTGGTTGTCGGATATTCTATTATTCTCAATCAGGTTTTCTAGGGCTGGCTAGAAGCCCATCCCACCAGAAAGTTTACTGATTGTAGAACAGGCATCTTGCCTGTTTATTGTATAATTACTTGTGATTGATTCCTAGATTAAACTGAGCATTCCCTGCATTGCTGTCTAATTGGTAACAGTTTGAACATCATTTTCCGGCAGCGGTTTGCGCGCGCACAGATAAGCCAAGGGCCCGAACAGCGGCAGGAATGTTACCGCCCAAAATGCGGTGGTATTCTGCATTCCTCGGCGGGCCATATCATCTCCCAACAAAGCCGGAAATACCAGAGAAAGCATACAAAAATCCAAACTCATTACATGGATAAAGCGACTGGTTTGCCACTGTTGAATAAAATCAGACCAATCGCCTTTTGTCAAGCCAAAGGCAACTAAAGCCACAGCGCCCAAAGTTAGGACAATGGCAGTAAAACGGGAGTCTAATATTTTTAAGAAGATATTTTTAGTGCCAGAAAATTCTGGATTCGGTTCGCGCAGGGCTAAATAAGGCAGCAAGGCAAATGCGCCGACGCCGAATGATAAAGTGGCAAAAATCCATGCAGGTATTTTCTGTCCCCTACCGTCAGCAAACAAGACACAACTATAGATGAGTGGCCAGACTCCCATGATGTTAAACAAAGCTACAATTAAAGGGTTTATGCCTGCGATTTTGCCTGTGGAAAGGTTTGTAATTAGTGCGACAGTATCGGGGCTGTCGGGTGGTGCGAATACAAAGGCGTAGGTGCTGAATGCAATCCAAAGCAGCCAAAATCCGATTTTTCTAGACATAAGTTGTGGTTCATTAATTCTGATGTTTAGTATAGCAATATTAAATGATTTTTGAACTTTTTTTTAACCGCAGAGTGCGCAGAGTACACGGAGGAAGAAAAGAGAAGAGAAGAGTGGAGAAGATTATATCTGAATTTATTGCTATTGGATATCGCCTGTTTTTGGCAGATTGCTGAATTTTTGCATGAATTGACGATCGATCCAATCTTTCCAATACCACAGCAGCGCCGATTCCCACATTAAAGATCCGCGGGAGGCGATCGCCCGTTTATTCCCAGTACCTATTAAGCCTAAATATTGTTCCTGCGGTGCAAAGGGTTTCAGCGGTTTTCCCAATGAAAAATTCTGCAAATTTTCAAACAGTGGTTTGCCCTGACGCACCGCAAATACGCCTGCTTTGGGACGGGGATAATTAACCATCGCGGCGATGTCTCCAGCGCCAAATACGTTGGGGTGAGAGATTGATTGCAGGCAATCGTTGACTTGCATAAAACCGTTGGAGTCTGTGGCTAAACCGGATTCTCTTATCCAATGGGCGGCGGAGGCTTGTGTTACCCAAAAAATGCGATCGCACT
>JBDTEI010000188.1:0-7019 GCA_039922675.1 Microcoleus sp. | reverse complement strand
TGCCAGACTAAGGTTTTAGGCGATATTAAGGTGACAAAATATGATGGTTTTTGGGGCCAGGGCTCGGAAACTGTCTGGAAACCGCAAGCATAGATTTTTTGTGAAAAAAGGCCGATCGGGCGATCGGCTTGCAAGATAATATGTAAGAATTGCCCAAAAATTCTCAAGACACTTGCATTACCAAAGTCATAAACAATCTTAAAAAGCATCTGCGTTTATCTGCTTTTCATCTGCGGTAAATAAAAAATACCCGAAGGCCCAGAGGTAAAACCAGCCAGAAAGTCCACATAAAAGTCAATGAATTCATCTCAAGATATTCTGATTATTGGCGGCGGAATCATCGGCCTTTCGCTAGCAGTTGAACTGAAGTTGCGAGGGGCATCTGTCGCCGTTCTCACCGCCGATTCTAAACAACCGACGGCCCGGGCTGCCGCCGGAATGCTTGCCCCCCAAGCCGAACGAATTCCCCCCAGTCCGATGCTGGATTTGTGCTTGCAAAGTCGCGCCATGTATGCAGCCTGGGTGGAACGGCTAGAAGAAATTACTGGATTGAAAACGGGATATTGGCGATCGGGCATTCTCGCACCTGTGTGTCAAAATCAGCCTCAAGAACAGCCATATTTGTCAAACCTAAACTCTCAATGGTTGGACAGAGATGCTGTTCGCCAGCACCAGTTAGGATTGGGTGAAGAAGTAATTGGTGGTTGGTGGTATCCTGACGACGCTCAAGTAGATAACCGCGCTTTATTTCGCACACTTCAGACAGCAACTAAAGAATTGCAAATTGAGATTATTCAAGGCAGTGCAGCGGAAATTATTCGGCAGAAAAATCAAGTTTTGGCTGTTGAAACAACGGTAGGAAAATTGCAAGCTGACCGTTATGTTTTGGCGACTGGCGCTTGGTCTGAGCAGTTATTGAATGTTCCTATTTTCCCCAGAAAGGGGCAAATGATGTCAGTATGCGTCCCAGAAAATTGTGGAATAATTCAGCCGCTGCAAACAGTTTTATTCGGCACCGGCATTTATATTGTGCCGCGTCAAGATGGGAGAATTATTATTGGTGCAACTAGCGAAAATGTAGATTTTACTCCGGGAAATACTGCGGCGGGAATCCACAGCTTGCTAGCAGGAGCTATGCAGTTATATTCCGAATTACAAAATTATCCAATTCTGGAATTATGGTGGGGATTTCGGCCTGCTACGATTGATGAGTTGCCGATTTTGGGTGCTAGTGCTTGGGAGAATTTGACACTGGCGACGGGCCATTATCGCAACGGGATTTTGTTGGCTCCGGTGACGGCTAAATTGTTGGCAGATTTGATGTTGGAGCAAAAATTAGATCCGTTATTACCTGCTTTTAATTATTCGAGGTTTGCAGTTTCATGACATTCGGTTTGTAGTGAGGACTTTAGTCCGCTCTTTATAAAGATAAATGACGCAGGACAGGTTTGTAGTGAGGACTTTAGTCCGCTCTTTATAAAGATAAATGAAGAAGGACTAAAGTCCTTACTACGAAATGAATTTGGGCGTAAGTCCAATTTCATAAAGTAGCGCTAGATATTACCCCCCCGCGAGTTCGGGGGGGCTCAGAATTCATCAATAGCATATCTTTATAAAAATGGTATAAGTCCAAATTAGTTAGATTCCAGTTTTTTGGGTAGGTTCAATTCCCTGCATTTAAGCGCAGCCAAATCGTAAGCATTTTGGTAATCTTTACCGCCTAACATGACATCGCCGTAATATTCATAGGGTTGATTTCCGTAAACCGGTAGCGGGTCATCTTCTGGATAATCTTCTTTTGACTCATCTAAAATTGCTTTGAGTTTCTTGACGCTCCATCGCTGGGCTGGGAAGTAATGAATGTCTTGAGCGCTGAAGCCGAGATGTGGAAAAGTTGGGTCAACAATTCGCTCGTTGAGTTCAATCCAGCTATACTCGATGGGTTTGTAAGGTGCTCCGGGTGCAGCTAAAAATCCTTGGACGTAGACTGCACCTTCGGTGGTTAATGCTGCTTTGGAAGCGTTATCAAAGCAGTTTTTTCGGTTGCTTTTGATGCGAGTGGCGATTTCAATAGAAAGCGTCTCATCTAATAGTTCGGTCATAATCCCTTGTAGTTACGTGCGACTAGATTGTAGCAAGTCAGAGCTCCGAACACAAAGAACGATCGCACTTGCGATCGCTCTTTGTGTTCCCGTTTCCAGGAGTTGAGACAAAATCCTCTCTGGTGGATGTTGTCTCAATTTTGGCTTTCCGGGGCGGTTTGTCAGCTACGCAGGCGGCGTGATACAGGCTGGAAAGTCGATCGCCCGTATCACTCTCCCAACGGATAAAAAGATTTTGAAGTCGCCGAATGTTTGAGAGTGCGATCGAGTTACAGCTTGGCCCCTAAACAGTAGCGATTTGTGGCGGTGGTGATAGATTTCACAGTTTTTTATGCAAACAAGTCAGAATTGTGATAAAGTAATGAATGTGCAAAAATCGGTTCCAACGAAAAGCAACCGTTGGAAGAAACGGGGAAAGTCCGGCGCGCAAATAGTGAAAGAGGTCTTACTAGGCGTTGATCTGAAAATGCGGGATAAACACCTAATTTAACCCCCCAATTTAAAAACTTATTTAAAAGTGACAGCTTCTGCAAGGCTCATTAATTAATTTTTCAGCATCCTAGAATCCCTCGGATTGCGCTTATCAAAGGGGCTAATATTCCTATAGAACTACCTACAACTACAAGATGTGTTGTCAATGCGGCAGCTATGGCATCTAGGCTTGCTCCTGCCATAATGAGTCCTACTAATATATTAGCTATCCCTAGAAGCCCAACCCCTGTACTTGCAAGAATCAGACCTGAACTAGCAACTAGACCAATGATTATTGAAAGTTGCCACACTGAAGGATTAGCACAACTGCTTCCAACCTGTCCCATTATTATAAATTGAGCGATTTCAGGCAATGGTGTGAAGTAAATGATTTCCATGCTTGCTCTAGGAATTAATGTTATAATTCAGTGTTCCTGCTGCATTCAAGAGTCTCACACCAGTTTAAAGCTGAATGATTGACTGATAGATTCCAAGCACTGTCCAGACAAAAGACAGGACTTACGCATCAAGCCTTCATAACCTGGTTTTTTACGGAATCTGCGGGCCACAACGAAGGTATGCGTAAAAAAAACTGGTTTCTGACCACCCGTGCGTAAGTCCTAAAAGACTGAAGCCACTTGACTAGATATTGAATTATAGATGCAGCATTAAAACTTAATTATAATAAATCATACCGCATATTTTGTATCGAGTCAAGTTATACTCAACAAAAATATTAAGATTTTTCATGGTTTGAGATTTGCAGTACAGTATCCTTTATCTTTCCATAATTACCGCAGTTTTTTCGTGAAAGTCGATCGCCCGTATCATCCTCCCAACGGATAAAAAAAAATGGACTCGCCGAATGTTTGAAAGTGCGATCGAGTTACAGGTTGGCCCCTCAACAGTAGCGATTTGTGGCGGTGGTGACAGATTTCACAGTTTTTTATGCAAACAAGTCAGAAGTGTGATAACCTCATGAATGTGCAAAAATCGGTTCCAACGAAAAGCAACCGTTGGAAGAAACGGGGAAAGTCCGGCGTAAATCCGGCGCTGTCCCGCAACTGTGATGAGATTATAGAGTCTCTTAGTCAGAAGGCCCGCCGATCGCAAACCTGTTCTTTTTCGTCTACGAGGCATAGATGATGGTTTATTCAGCTTTCTCAAAATTGATCTATTATGGCGATCGATCTATTCACTCAGAACGATATTGATTTAATTTCACTGATTCCTGATAAATTTTAGTCGGTAATAGTTTCTGCATAACTGTGAATAAAAGGCGATCGTCCACCAATCCCTAACTATTTCCGTGTAGTCTGTCCCTACTCTACGGTAAAAGTATCATACTTTGTAACTGTTTGAACTCAGTCTCAGTATATTTTTGCTGTCAATTTTCACAAATTTAATCATTGAAGTAAGTTGAGTTATGACGATTCTAGCTGAGACATTAAGATATCCTCAGATTGGTAAAAACCTAGAAGTTAAGAAAGCCCTGGAAGCATTTGCGAGTGGGAAATCAGAGACAGATGCTTTATTTCAGACTGTTACCTCGCTGAAAAATATGGTGAAATATGCTAAAGTGCTGGGGGATCAAACCAATGCGAGTTGAAGATAACAAGCGACAAGGTAGCTTTGGTTATTGGCAGAATCAGTTCATCCACCAAAATATGCTGACAATTGGATACACAGCTTGGAATGGATTTTTAACCGTTGGTCGAGGTATGGCGGTTTGTGATGTAAGTCTACCTGTCAATGCACCTGTAAATTGGCAGACTGATACAATTCCGCATTGCTTGCAATTTATCACTGAATTATCAGTAACAGATTATCTCCGACGACTCGAATTAGAGCCATCCGCCATTTCAAATTTGCTTCAAATCATTGCGACATACAATCCCACCCAAGAAATTATTATCCTGCTAACAGGTGACGGTCAAATTGAAATCGATTTACTGCAACGGTTGGCGATTACTCCGGTTGATTGTTATGACGAAGTACGTCAGCGCTGGTGTGAATTTCAACTGTACGATACAAGCCAAATGAGAAGACAATGAACTCAATATTATCAGCAGGCTTATTAAATATGGGTTAAAAGCAAACTGCCATTAACTTATTTTTATAATGGCAAAATACCCATATTATAAGTCTCAGCTCAGCACTTGTCCACACTACAAACATACTGAATGAAAAGCGCGATCAAAAAATCAGATTTTGTGCTATCTCCTTACATGAAGAGCAACAATTTCACAGCTACTTGCCAAATTCTCAATACAGTTATTCCCTATACATTTTTATGGTTTTTAGCATTTAAAGCTGCTGCCATTTCTGTCTGGCTTCTGCCCCCGATAATCGTGTTAATGACACTTTTTTCTGGCCGTTGTTTCTCTTTGATGCACGACTGCGGGCACTATTCTCTGTTTAGTTCCAAAAAAGTCAATCGCACAGTGGGTTTTCTGCTAGGTATCATCAATGCGATTCCTCAGTATCCCTGGTCGAGGGGACACGCTTATCACCACAAACATAATGGTAATTGGGATATGTACCGAGGCCCTTCGGCGTTGATATCCACCGAAAAATTTGCAGCGCTAAGTCCATTCAATCAAAAGATATATCAGTTGCTGAGACACCCATTGATGCTGTTTCCCGGTGGTTTTTTCTATCTGATTATTAAGCCAAGACTCGCGCTGGTTTTGGGTAGTGTTGGTTTTATTCAGCATATTTTCACTTGTCTCAATCAAGATTCTGGCATGGGTTTATCTGCAATCATTGCGTCTTATAAATCCAAACATTGGTATACCACGGCTGAATTTTGGGATTTACTCTTCAACAATATTTGTGTTGTTGGTAGCTGGATTTATTTGGGTAACTTACTTGGGGTGGGGTTTTTCTGGAGTGTTTACTCAATTGTCATGACTTGTTCAGCAGCGATATTTATCTGTATTTTCTTTGTGCAGCATAATTTCGAGGGTTCTTATGCTCATAAAACCGAGGGTTGGGACTATCTTATGGGCGCAATTGAAGGCAGTAGTTACCTAAAATTACCAACTATTCTCAATTGGTTTTCGGCTGATATTGCTTACCACAATATTCATCATCTCTCTGAGCGTATCCCTAATTACAATCTTCGGGCGTGTCACAATGCTAATATTCACCTGCTTGGTAATTCAAGAATTCTGACAATTCGCGATATTCCTGATTGTTTCAAGTTCATTCTTTGGGATGCTTCTTCTGATAGTCTGCAATCGATTGCATCATTTAAAGAAAAATTACAAATTCAATTGTTCAATGTAGAAAATCCGAAGGTTGAAACCGCTCTTGTACAATCTAAATTGTAAAAAAGTCGGTTAAAGAACGAGGTCTAAAAATTATGTTGTGTTATTCAGTCTGTGGAGACGGAGATAGTTTGGGTAGGGGCGGTTTAAACCGCAGTATTATCTTATAATTGTTCAATCGCTCCATTTTTTTTGGCAATTTCAGCATATAGCAACTGCCACAGCGGTGAGGACATAAATAACCTCATGAATAGAGCCGATACCCGTCAAGCATAAATAGTTTGATTCCCCTACTATGCAACTGTCAACTGTCCACTGTCTACTGCTACACATTCTGCTCTGGAGAGAAGGTAAAAAATGAATTTATTTTTTGTTGTACTTGGATTTCTGTTTGCACTACTGGCGATCGCCCTTCTGATCTATTTAACCACGGCACGCCCTTATCAATCATCTAACTCTGTGGCCAATTCCTACGACGATTGGACGGAAGACGGCATTCTGGAATTTTACTGGGGCGAACATATCCACTTAGGGCATTACGGTGCACCGCCACAACGGAAAGATTTCCTCACAGCCAAATCCGATTTTGTCCATGAAATGGTGCGCTGGGGAGGGTTAGATCAATTACCTGCTGGTACTACTGTTCTAGATGTTGGCTGTGGAATTGGTGGTAGCAGCCGGATTCTGGCGCAGGATTATAAGTTTGCTGTCACCGGGATTACTATCAGCCCGCAGCAAGTTCAACGTGCTCAAGAATTAACTCCCCCAGAACTTGATTTGCAGTTTCGGGTGGATGATGCTATGGCGCTGTCGTTTCCAGATGCGAGTTTTGATGTGGTTTGGTCGATCGAAGCTGGGCCCCATATGCCAGATAAAGCCGTGTTCGCCAAAGAGTTGATGAGAGTCGTAAAGCCCGGTGGCGTGCTAGTTGTGGCGGATTGGAATCAAAGAGACGATCGCAAAATCCCGCTCAATTTTTGGGAGAAACCTGTAATGCAGCAACTGCTGGATCAGTGGTCACATCCGGCTTTTTCAAGCATCGAGGGCTTTTCAGAACTTTTAGAGGAAACGGGGTTTGTAGAGGGCGCTGTAACCACCGCAGATTGGACGAAAGAAACCCTTCCTTCATGGATAGATTCTATCTGGCAAGGTATAGTTAGACCGGCCGGATTAG